>JAZDLX010000036.1:0-19451 GCA_043801585.1 bacterium
TCACTGATGCGGATCAGGCGTGAATTCATTCGATTGATTTCCGGCTGGGCGGAATCGATCGTTTGCACGGATCGGTTCCACAGCTGCAAAGCGATGATGGTTTGCTGCTGCCGACTCCCCGAACACTTCCCCCTGTCCTGCTGATAGTGTTTCTCCAAGCGGCTGTCAAGAAACATGCCGCCATAGGATGAATCCTTGGCGGCTCCCGGCTCGCGAGTGGGGTTTACCTGATTCACGCAAGGATTCCGGGGAAACTGAGACAAGTCAGAAAAGTGATCTTGTTGAAGTAATGGATGATCTGTTCCTCGCCCGGAAAGCCCGACACCATCAGCGTCGAGCAGAATTCGGGACCACTTTGTATCCCCATTGCGGGAGGCTCATTGAACGTCTCTAAAATCAAACGGCCAACTTTCACCATCTGACGAGGTGTTTCTGATAAGCATCTGATTTGAACAAGGGCATTGATATTGTTGTTTGCCTTTCAGAACTTTCATCCTGACCATGGCATTCCTCATTCCTTTCCAGCTATGCAAGCAGCATGATTCAAGCCCGAACCAACGACGAGAGGCTGAAGATGTCACGTAGAACGTTTCCCTTGGCATTGCTGGGATTGTGTGCACTCGGTTTGAATGCGATGGCAGCCGACACTCTTCCTGTCCTTATCGAACCAGCCACGCTGTCCGGGATGATGAGCGACAGCAACCTGGTGATCCTCCATATTGGCCCATCGGATGGGTACGACAAAGAGCATATCCCGGGTGCAAGAAGAATGAGTGCCCGTCCATTCATCCTGAATGAGACTGAGGAGGGTCGCAAGCACGAGGTCCCGGCACTCGAGACACTCGATTCACTCGCACAATCTCTCGGTCTCAGGAACGATTCGAAGATTGTGATCACCTATGATGCTCCCAATGCCCTGATGTCCGCGTCGCGCATCTTCATGACCTTCGAGTACATGGGTTTTAATGGACAGGTGGCCGTGCTTAATGGCGGACTGCCCGCGTGGAAGGCGATGGAATACCCGACAACCGATGAAGTTCCCGAGTGGGAGGTCAGTGACATCGCACTCAAACTCAACCAGGATGTGATTGTTGAGACCGATTGGGTGCTCAATAATCTGAAAAACCGGAACGTGGCCATCTTCGATTGCCGTCCCGGTGAGATCTACTCAGGTGAAATCGTCTTGAATGACGGTGATCCTGCAGGCCACATTGAGGGAGCCTACAATCTATTCTACATGGACCTCCTCGTCGATGGCAAGTATCCCGACTTGGAGACCCTGAAATCCGATTTCCTCACTGCGGGACTCCCCGGTGGGGATATTACAGTGGTCATGTACTGTAGAACTGGCCTCTGGGCAGCTCCGATCTACCTTGCGGCTCGTTCGCTTGATATGAACGTTCGGTTCTACGATGGATCGTTTGAAGCCTGGATATCCGATCCCTCACGTCCGGTCGCGGGCCCGAAGAAGAAATCCTGGTTCAAACGGCTCTTCGGAAAGGATTGACCATGGACAATCCGTCGCCTCAAAAACCGTACTGGAATCCTTACCTGGCCGGATTTGGCCTTGGCCTTGTTCTGCTCGCCAGTTTCATGGTGGCGGGACGGGGTTTGGGCGCCTCGGGAGGATTCGCCTCGCTTACCGCTCATCTCAGTGACCTGATCGCCCCGGCTCACACCCGTTCCAATCCAGTGGCATCGGCATTCCTGACGACGCCCGGGGGTGGATTGTTCAGTGAATGGATCGTCTTGGAAGTGATTGGATTGTGTCTGGGAGGTTTTGTCGCCGCTTTCTCTGCACGACGTGTGGTGAGTGAGGTCGCGCAGGGAAGCTCTATCTCCATTCCCCTGCGGTTGCTCGCCGCCTTCTCAGGTGGAGTGATGATGGGGTTTGCGGCACGTGTCGCCCGCGGATGCACGAGTGGACAGGCGCTCACTGGCAGCGCACTCCTCTCTGTGGGTGGATGGCTGTTCATGCTCTCTTTGTTCGCGGGGGGTTATCTCGCTGCGAGATTCGTAAGGAGGCTTTGGACATGATGCCATTCTATCCAAGCGGATCGATCGGTCTCGGCCTCCATCTTTTCTTCGGCCTGATGATAGGGTTTGGATTCGGATTTTTCCTCGAGAAGGGTGGTCTCGGCTACGCTCCGAAACTCGCCGGACAGTTCTATTTCCGCGATCTGACCGTATTCAAGGTCATGTTTACAGCGGTTCTGACTGCCATGATCGGCCTGTTCTGGTTCAGCAGGATCGGCCTTTTGGATTTTGAGATCGTTACGGTCCCTCCCACTTATCTCTGGCCCCAGTTCACCGCCGGCGTGATATTTGGTGTCGGGTTTGTCATCTCTGGTCTCTGCCCGGGAACAGCCTGGATTTCGCTCGTGTCGGGCAAGTGGGATGGGGCAATGGTGCTGCTCGGTATTTTTGTGGGAACGGCCCTGTTCACCGAACTTTTCCCCGTCATCGGCGATTGGATAGTTGTCTCCTCAAAAGGGAGACTCCTGCTTCCGGATGTGTTTGGCATGAGTTGGGGTGTGCTCGTCATGCTGATTGCATTCATCGCACTCGGCGCCTTCGCTCTGCTTGCCTGGTTTGAGACTCCGTGCGATGAGCGTCGTATCGGCGATCTGTTCAAACGCCCGCGAACAACGACTGTCCTCGCGTCGGTGGCATTCCTGCTCGCTCTCAGTGCAGCCATCTCGGGTGATCCTGATGCGATGTCTGCCCGCCTCGATCAAGCCGGCATGATCGGACCGGTGGAGGTTGGACGCGCGATCATGACACGGCGGGCCGATTTCACCCTGATCGACATTCGCGACCCCGGCGTATATAATGCCTACCATATCCCATCGGCGATGAACCTGACTGCGGATCAATTGAACTTGACCTCGCTTTCCGACCTGGACAGCTCAGTGGTCATTTATGGTGCCCATGATGTTCTCGCACAACGGGCGGCGAGCCAATTGAGAACATTGGGTGTCAAGGAGGTGCAGATCCTTCGTGGTGGGATCGACGGCTGGCGCCGGGAGGTTCTCTTCCCGGTGGTCCCGGCGAATGCTGAGGGCAAATTCCTGCAGAACATGTCGCGATTCTTCGGAGGCTCCCCGCTGATCGGCGGGAAAAGTCCATCAGGTGCTAACTACACTCGGGAAGGATGCTGAGGTTATCCGCACTGCTCGACCTGGAAGCTTGCAGGAAAATGTACCAGGTACTTTCATCCCGATCAGGTTCGCTGCCCGACCTCGCGGTAAAAAGGTACCTGGTACATTTTCCTGTTCTGGATATCATAAGCCGGAAATGTAGCGTTTGATCCTTGTAGTACCACCTGCCCGCAAAATGAACGCAGGTATTCCAACCACACTTGCTATGAACCGAAAACCGTTGTATTACTTGGCTGTAGGCTCTTGCCAAACATTACCAAATAACCAATTCAACCTATTGCGTTTGTAAGGGCTAACTCCTTTACCCTGTTGCTCTATCCGCCTATATTGAGCTCTTCACCTTCGAACAGTTTCCAAGGGGTACTTTCTTTGGGGGATTACACGATGACGAACGATGGGACTCGCAGCCATGTCAGTTTGATCAGGAATTACATCAACGGTAAGTTTGTTGAATCTTCCTCTACCACTCTCCTCGATGTCCTGAATCCGGCCACCGGGGGATGTATAGCCAGGGTACCACTTTCCACTGATGAGGAACTCAATGCTGCTGTTGCTGCGGCGAAAGCGGCATTTCCTCAATGGCGCAGGACACCTCCACTTGAACGGTCTCGATACTTTTTTCATCTGAAGACCATTTTCGAGGACCGTTTCGAGGAGGCTTCCAGGATTCTCGCGACTGAGAACGGGAAAACGCTCGCTGAATCGCGTGGTTCGGTCCGCCGTGCCATCGAGAATATCGAAGTCGCCGCCGGAATTCCCAGCCTGATGCAGGGAGAGTCCCTGGAAGATGTCTCCGCTGGTATCGATACGGTCGCCTTTCGTCGTCCCATCGGTGTCTTCGCAGCGATCACTCCGTTTAATTTCCCCTTCATGGTGCCGCTTTGGTTTCTCCCCTATGCGATCGCTTGTGGGAACACATTCGTTCTGAAACCGTCCGAGCAAGTTCCCATGTCTGCGGCGTTCGTCTATGAAATCCTGGATGCGATTGGTCTCCCGCCCGGAGTGGTGAACCTGGTAAACGGGGCAAAAAACATCGTTGATGGTATCTGCACCCACCCTGACATCGCAGGAGTATCCTTCGTCGGTTCTTCACCGGTTGCCCGACATGTCTACCGTCTCGCCGGAGAACATGGCAAGCGTGTTCAGGCTCTTGGCGGTGCGAAGAACTTCTTTGTGGTGACCGCCGACTGCGACCTCGACTTCGCGGCGGAAAATATTCTCGCCTCCGGCTTCGGATGCGCGGGTGAAAGGTGTCTGGCGACCAGTGTCCTGTTGGTTGAGGAAAAGATTTACGGGGATTTGCGAGCAAAACTGGTCGAGGGAGCGAAGAAGATTGTCGTCGGCAACGGGCTGGATGAAAAAATCGTCGTGGGGCCGGTCGTATCTGCAAAGCACAAGGAAAAGGTCCTCTCATACATCGAAAAAGGAATTGAAGAGAAAGCTGAATTGATCCTCGATGGCCGCAACGTTGTGGTCAAGGGTTACGAGGGGGGGTTCTATGTCGGCCCGACGATATTTGACAAGGTCACTCCGGATATGACCATCGCCAGGGAGGAGATCTTCGGACCCGTGTTGTCGATGATCCGTATCAAGGACCTTAAGGAGGCCTTCAGCATCATCGATCAGCATCCACTGGCAAACACGACTTCCATATTCACGAATTCCGGAAAATCAGCCAGAGAATTCCAATACAACGTGGACGCCAGTATGATCGGAATCAATATTGGCGTGCCCGCGCCGATGTCCTTTTTCAGCTTCGGAGGGGCGAAAAAATCATTTTTCGGCGACCGCAAGGCCCACGGCCGGGAATCGATCGACTTCTACACCGACAGAAAAGTGATCATCTCTCGCTGGAAGTGGTAATGACTTGATTTTCGACGACTTGCAAGGCGATAGATCGTTCTGTTTTGACTGTGTGTTTTCATCGTTGCAGTGTGCTGCAGCGTAGCATAAAGGGTTGAGCTATGCCAAGAATAGTCAAATGCGGGCTCGTTCAGTGCTCAAATCCGATCAACGACGAGAACGCTCCGATGAAGGAAATTTCTTCCGCAATGTTCGACAAGCACCTTCCTTTCATTGATCAGGCGGGGAAACAGGGCGTTCAAATCTTGTGCCTGCAGGAGCTTTTCAACGCACCCTATTTCTGCCCCAGCCAGGATTCACGTTGGCAGGACCTCACGGAACCTGTTCCCGGCCCGACAGTCGAAGCGCTGATGCCATACGCACGCAAGTATAAGATGGTCATGATTATTCCAGTCTACGAGCGGGAACAGGCTGGGGAGTATTACAACACTGCGGCTGTTCTGGATGCCGACGGCTCCTACCTCGGCAAATACCGCAAGACTCATATCCCCCACACCAGCGGCTTCTGGGAGAAGTTCTTCTTCAGGCCGGGCAATCTGGGCTATCCAATATTCGAAACGCGTTACGCAAAAATCGGTGTTTACATCTGTTATGACCGGCATTTTCCTGAGGGTGCGCGGGCACTCGGTTTGAATGGCGCGGAGATCGTTTTTAATCCATCCGCAACCGTCAAGGGGCTTTCCCAATATCTCTGGAAGCTTGAACAGCCCGCTCACTCGGTGGCGAACGGCTACTTCATGGGTTGCATCAACAGAGTCGGCGTTGAACCTCCGTGGAATATCGGCGAATTCTACGGCACAAGTTATTTTGTCGATCCTCGAGGAAATATCCTGGCGGAGGGGTCAGACGATTCCGATGAGCTGGTCACAGCCGACCTCGACCTTGACATGATCGAAGAAGTCAGAAGAGTGTGGCAATTCTTCCGGGACAGGAGACCTGAAGCGTACGACAGGCTTACTCAGCTGTAGTGGTTTCGTTCAGGAATTGCCGATTGTCATTCGGGAAAAAATCGTCCACGCATTTTGCCGCCAGTTCGACGGTGGCCATCATCTGCAGGTGCCGCTTGGACGCAGATTCAGATTCGGGAGAGAGCATCATTGCTGATGATTGGATCTCCGGGCATTGCCGGAAAGAAGGGGGAAAGAGATGGGCGCCAATCCAAAATCTGCTGAGATTAAGAAGGATCACGATGAATATCTTTTCCCTTCTGTTATCAACTACTACAAAGAACCGATCGCGTTGGAATCCGGAAAAGGTTGTGTGGTCGTTGATGCGGATGGAAACAGCTACCTTGATTTTTTCGGCGGCATCCTGACCGTTTCGATTGGCCATGCGGATGATCGAATAAACAAAGCGGTCATTGCACAGATGAATCGCCTGGGACATACCTCGACTCTCTACCCCAACATACAAATGGTTGAGCTGGCGAAACAGCTTGCGCGAATTACCCCTGGAAAACTTCAGAAATGCTTCTTCACCACCTCCGGAACGGAGGCTGACGAAACAGCCGTCATGATCGCTCAGGCGTTCACCGGTTCCTCGGAAATCATCGCCCTCCGTCACGGCTATTCAGGAAGATCGTTGCTCGCACAATCTCTGACTGCCCACTCCGCCTGGCGCGGTACGCAGACACAGGTGGCAGCGGTAAAACACGCTCTGAATCCCTACTGCTATCGTTGCCCCCTCGGCCTCAAGTACCCCGGCTGTGAAATCAAATGCGCCAGGGATATTGAAGATCTGATCCAGACCACAACCTTTGGCAGCATTGCGGCATTTCTGGCTGAACCGATCCAGGGAGTCGGAGGATTCATCGTTCCGCCAAAGGAATATTTCAAGATTGCTGTTGAGATCATCCGAAAGTATGGCGGCGTTTTCATCTGCGACGAAGTCCAGACTGGCTTCGGGCGGACCGGAACGAAAATGTTTGGCATCGAACACTTCGGTGTCGAACCTGAAATCATGACGATGGCAAAAGGCATTGCAAATGGAATGCCGCTCGGAGCGACGATCGCTACCAACGAAGTAGCCAACGCGTTCAAAAAACTGACCATTTCGACATTCGGCGGCAATCCCATTTCCTGTGCCGCGGCGAACGCAACCCTGAAGATTATCGAAGAGGACAATATTCCCCGGAAATCTGAGACAGCAGGAAAAATTCTGAATGAGGGTCTCCGCGAACTTGCGAAAAAACATCCAAAGGTCATAGGCGATGTTCGTGGTATGGGTTTGATGCAGGCGATCGAACTTGTGGCGAATGAACAGGCCGGTGACAGAACTCCCAATCCGAACGCAACCTCCGCACTTTTTGAGGAGACCAGGAAACGGGGTCTACTGATTGGCAAAGGCGGATTGCACGGTAACGTCATCCGTATTTCGCCGCCGATGTCGGTCTCTGAATCGCAGTTGAAGGACGCGATCAGCTTATTGGATGAATCCTTTGTGGCATTGGAAAGCGGAAAGGCGTAGAAGAGATGCATTGATACTGTTTCGCGTCTATCCGATGGAAAGTGTTTCAGATTTGGTGGGTAACCATGATGAATCCTGCTGACAGACTTTCGTCCGAGATGTACGAAACATACTTTGCAGCACTGAAACAGCCTCTGTCAAAGAATGCGGCATTGGCCGAAGCTGCTCGATGCCTATTCTGTTTCGATGCTCCCTGCACCAGGATGTGCCCTGCACACATTGACGTTCCAAAATTCATCAGGAAAATAACGACTCACAACTTCACCGGTTCCGCTCGCACAATTCTGGAGCAGAATATCCTCGGGGAATCGTGCTCAAAGGTCTGTCCCGTGGAAACGCTGTGTGAGGGCGCCTGTGTAATGAACGAGAAGGGAGAGTTGCCGATACAGATCGGCAGATTGCAGTTGTTTGCCACTCAGTGGCTGAGGGAAAGTGGCAAAACAGTATTTGATAAAGCCGCTCCGAATCAAAAATCAGTTGGTCTGGTTGGAGCTGGTCCGGCAAGTCTCGCGTGTGCTGCCTGCCTCGCTGTGAAAGGATACGACACAACGATTTATGGCGCGGACAGAATCCCGGGTGGACTCAACGCCACAGCGATTGCTGCCTACAAACTTCATACCGAAGACGCCCTCGAAGAAATCAGGATGATTGAAAAGATGGGAGTGGTGATCAAACCGGGAACAAGGATCGGAAGTGACCTGACAATCGATCAATTGCTGGAAACGCATGATGCCCTCTTCATCGGGACCGGGCTCGGTATGAATCATCAACTTGAAGTCCCGGGAATGGAACTCGATGGAGTGCTGGAGGCGCTTTCATTTATCAAGAACGCCAAAACGCTTCCTTTCAAAGATCTTCGCGCTGGCCGCGACGTTGTCGTCATCGGCGGAGGAAATACCGCGATCGACGCCGCTTTGGCTGCGAAGCTTCTCGGGGCGGATTCTGTGACCGTCGTCTACAGGCGTTCCAAAACTGAAATGCCGGCCTACGATCATGAATATGAACTTGCCATGAGCAAAGGTGTCGTCTTTCAATTTCTGGCCGCACCCGTAAGGATCGAAGGTGACACTTCCGTCACATCGATAACCTGCAATCGCATGGAGCTTGGCGAACCGGACGAGTCGGGCAGGCGGCGCCCGATGATGATTAAAGGCTCCGAGTTTTCGATCAAGGCAGATAGGGTGCTGGTTGCTCTCGGGCAAAAGGCGGATATCAAGTTCCTCGCCTCGCTGCCAAATACGGAAATACGAAACGGTCTTCTCGTCACTGATTCTGAATCAGGACAAACCGGCAATCCTCGCATCTTTGCCGGCGGTGACCTGGTTCATGGCGCAAAAGAAGTGGTCGATGCTGTTCAATCTGGCAAGGTTGCAGCTCACGGAATCGATTCATTTCTCTCTGGTAAGGAGGGATCATAATGGCCAATCTGAGCATCGATTTCTGCGGAATCAAATCGCCTAATCCATTCTGGTTGGCTTCCGCGCCTCCGACGAATTCCGGATACCAGGTAAATCGGGCGTTTGAAGCCGGTTGGGGTGGTGCCGTATGGAAAACCATCGGCGACCCCGTGATGAACACGGTGAACCGATACGGTGGTCTTGATGTACAGAATCGGAAATTGATCGGGTTGAACAATATCGAACTGATCAGCGATCGCGATATTGAGATCAATCTGAAAGAGATGACGGAAACAAAACGAAATTGGCCGGACAGGGCTGTTATCGCCTCGCTGATGGTTGAATCAAAACCCGAAGCCTGGCATGACATCGTGCGGCGTGTCGAGGATACCGGTTGTGATGGACTCGAACTGAATTTCGGCTGTCCCCACGGCATGAGCGAGCGCGGCATGGGGTCTGCGGTGGGTCAGGTGCCGGAATACTGTCAGTCGATCACCGAGTGGGTCAAGGAGGTCAGCACTGTCCCGGTGATTGTGAAACTCACTCCGAACGTGAATGACATCGTCCCCCCGGGCAGGGCTGCCGTGGCGGGAGGTGCCGATGCCTTGTCCCTGATCAATACAATCAACAGCATTATCGGCGTCGATCTTGACACCTTCGAGATGATCCCTTCGGTCCGAGGGAAAGGAACCCACGGAGGTTTCGCCGGACCCGCGGTAAAACCCATCGCATTGCACATGGTCTCGGCGCTCGGCAGGGACAGCGAGATCCATGTGCCACTTTCCGGTATCGGCGGAATCGAGAATTGGAGGGACGTTGCGGAGTTCATGCTTCTGGGATGCACCAGCGTACAGGTTTGCACTGCGGTCATGCATTACGGTTTCAGAATTGTCGAGGACATGAGTGATGGTCTCAGCAACTGGCTGGATGAAAAAGGTTTCAAATCGGTAACCGAAATAATCGGAAAAAGCCTTGAAAAGGTGACCAAATTTGAAGAATTGGACCTTCTTTATCGGTCCGTGTCGCGTATCGATAAGGAAAAATGTATCTCCTGCAACCTGTGTTACATCGCTTGCCTGGATGCTTCCCATCAGTGTATCGAGCTCAAACCCTATAACGGATCGACCAAACCGGAAGTCGTTGAGCAAGCTTGTGTCGGATGCAGGCTTTGTGCGATGATCTGTCCGGTCGAGGACTGTATCCGAATGGTCGAAATGGATGGGGACGAAACGATCTCATGGAAACAGTTGTCGAGTAAATTGCCCCAACCGTTGAGCTGGGAGCAACTTCGGATTTTCCAAAAGGAACATGGTATCGAAGTGCATCACCAGAAGGCATGATGTTGAAGATCCTGCTGCGCTGACGGGAGCAGGCATACCATCTCTATTTGAGTGAGGATAAGAAAATGAAGACACTGATAAAAGGCGGAAAAGTTGTAAACGCCGATGGGTCTCGGATGGCCGATGTACTGCTGGAAGGGGAACGGATTGCCAAAGTCGGAGAATCGCTCGATACTCCAGCCGACCGTGTCATCGATGCTTCGGGGAAACTCGTGATTCCGGGCGGCATTGATGTCCACACGCATTTTGACCTGCCTTTTGGCGGGACGGTGTCATCGGACAATTTTGATACAGGCCAGAAAGCAGCAGCGTTTGGAGGAACGACCTGTCATCTCGATTTTGCAATCCAGACCCACGGCCACCCGCTCGCGGAAGCAATCGATCTCTGGCATGAAAAAGCTGAAGGCAAGGCGTCTATTGATTACGGATTTCATATCGCCATCACCGATATGAATGACGACGTGATGAAAGAACTGGCCACGCTTCCCGATCTTGGAATTACCAGCCTCAAACTGTTTATGGCCTACAAGAATCTCTTCATGGTCGATGATGAAACACTGTTTCGCACCCTTCTGGCAGCTCGCGAACTTGGCTTGCTGACATGTGTGCACGCTGAAAATGGCGATGTGATCGACGTGCTCGTGGCGCAGATGCTCGCTGAAAACAAAACCGATCCTCTTTATCACGCAAAATCGCGTCCCCATTGGGCCGAGGCGGAAGCTACCGGACGGGCTGCTGCTTTAGCCGCAATTGCTGATGCTCCGCTCTATGTTGTCCATCTCACCTGCGCCTCCGCACTTGACCAGGTGAGAATGGCGCGCAGCAAAGGTGTGAAGGTTACTGCTGAAACCTGTCCCCAATATCTCTTCACAACCGAGGAAGACCTTGCACGTCCGAATTTCGAGGGCGCGAAGTATGTCTGCTCCCCACCTGTCCGTACTAAGGCGGACCAGGCGGCGCTTTGGGATGGCCTGATCGACGGCAACCTTGCCTGTGTATCAACAGATCACTGTTCCTTTAACTTCAAGGGTCAGAAAGAGCTGGGCCGTGGCAACTTCACCAAGATTCCCAACGGTCTGCCGGGGATCGAGGACAGGCTGATGGTTCTTTACCATCACGGTGTTGCCGGAGGAAAAATCTCACCGGAACGCTGGGTAGAGATCAGCTCGACGAACCCGGCGAAAAATTTTGGTATGTACCCGCGCAAAGGGGTCATCGCTGAGGGATCAGACGGTGACCTTGTTGTCTGGAATCCTGAGAAGGAACACACGATCAGCGCCAAAACGCATCATATGAACGTTGACTACAACCTCTATGAGGGAATGCGGGTAAAAGGTGTTCCGGAGGTTGTTTTTTCCGCTGGCCGACTGCTGGTAGAGAACGGAGAATTCAAAGGCAAGACCGGTGCAGGCCGCTTTGTCAAACGCAATCCGGTTCATGAAGTGAGTTGAAATGCGGAAGCGGTGTATTGTTTTCTGCAGCCGTTTAAGAAAGCGATTTCTGTGTTGGATTCGGGAGTGCGGACGTTCCTGGCCACAGAATGCAGGCACGGAAGCATTCGAGCCAGCGGAACAGAAAAGACTGACCATTTCTGATTTGGTGTCAGCCTGAGATGCGATACCTCCGATCGATCATCCTGTGCATGATCTTGTCGCGAGATAACGCCAACGGAATCTATTTGTTGAAGTCAACGGCGTCTTACGGATTATCTTGTTGAGTCAGTTTGAAACTGAGACGATTTTGGAAAAAGAAACAGGATCTTGAAGACGCGGACTTTGGCCTGACGTGTTCTGCCAGACATGTACAAAAGAAGGGTTGCGGAGAGATGCCGCAACCCTTTTTATCTCAAGCTGTGGCGTTCAGTAGCTGCACGATCCGGATCATGCTTTCCTGGCAACTCCTGGCTTCGCTTTCCCGAAAAGCACAAGCAATGCGGGCAGTAACGTCAACACCAGCGGGAGCTGCACGACCAGTCCCGAAATGATCGCAATGGCGAGCGGTTGCTGCATTGCAGCGCCTTGTCCGATGCCGAGGGCAAGCGGCATCAGGGCGAGAATGGCGGCGAACGTTGTCATTGCAATTGGACGCATCCGGTTGATTCCCGCCTGAACGAGCCTGTCGTAGGGATCAAGGTTGGGGTCGAGATCGTCGTATTCCGAATAGTAGAAGATGGCCACCTCGGTCACAATTCCGATGATCATCGTCATGCCCATCATCGCGGTGATGTTCAACTCCGTGCTTGTCAGCCAAAGCCCGATGAAAACGGCCGCAACCGCAAGCAGTGTATTTAGCAGCATTGCCAGCGATACTCGAAAACTTTCATAAAGAAACAGGAGCAGTGAAAAGACAAGAACGACCGCGGTCAGAAAGACCGTGATCAAACCTTTGAATGCAATACGCTGTTGTTCATAGAGGCCACCGAGGGTATAATACATGCCCTTGGGCAGCAGTTCAGCCTCGTTCAACCTTGATTTCACATCGCGGATCGTGGATCCCATATCCCTTCCGCTGATCCGCCCGGTCACCGCAACCATCCGTTTCAGGTCGTCACGCATGATCTGCGGTTGTCCAGTGATCTCCTTCAATTCAGCGACACGTTTCAACGGGAACAGGTGTCCGTCCGGAGCCTGCAAACGCAACTGTTCGATGTTTCTGTACAGCGCCCGATCCTTTTTCGCAATCCACAGACGGACGCCGATCATCTTCGGCCCACTTTGCACCTGGGTCGTGACAATTCCGCTCAAATAACTGTTGATCGTCTGTGACACAACCTCCGGATCGACGCCTTCCAGCGCCGCTTTCCGGCGGTCAACACGGATGTCGAGAGCGTCGCCCGCAAGAATAATCCCGTCCTTCACATCCACAACCCCCGGAATCCCCCGGATCGCATCGGCGACTTTCGGGGCGGTGGCAAGAAGTTTCTTCTCATCATCGGAAAAGAGTTTGATCTCGATCGGTTGTGGAACCGCTGTCAGGTCGCCGATCAGGTCCTCCATCAACTGCGGCATCTCGATTTCCAGCCCGGGAACGGAATGTTCGATGCGTCCCCGCAAATCATCCATCACCTGCTCGACGTGACGGCGGGGAGGCGGTTTCAAGCGGATGAAGTAGTCGCCTTCGTTCGCTTCCGTAAGCCCCCCGCCGAGCTGCAGACCGGTTCGCCGAGAATAGGTTTCAACCTCCGGTGTCGCCTGGAGGATTTTCTCCACCTGCCGCAGTAGACGGTCCGTCTCGCTTAGCGAGGTTCCCGACGGTGCCATGTAATCAAGGATGAATCCACCCTCATCCATGGATGGCATGAATCCTGAGCCAATATGGCGGTAGGTGAACCACCCGACAGCAAGCAGGGGAAGTACAATGACAAGGATCAGCCAGGGGTGGGCAAGAACGCGATGCATGATCTTTGAGTATTGATCGTGCGCGAACCGTGTCCACCGCCCTCCCTCTTCCTGCTCGGTGTCTTTTTCTCGCAGCAGGTGAAGCGCCAGCAGCGGTACTGCAAGCCAGGCGACAAGGAAAGAGATCATCAGGATCGACGCCATGGTCAGCGACAGTGCCTTGAAGAAAGCGCCGGTGACACCCGAGAGAAATGCAAGGGGCGCGAAGATGATGATCGTGGACGCGGATGATCCGGCGAGCGGATGGGTGAATTCCGCCGCAGCCGTCATCACCCGTTCCCGGTAGGTTCCGGCACCACCTCTCAGACGGCGAATGATGTGTTCAATCATCACGATTGAATCATCGATCACCAATCCCACTGCCGCTGCCATCCCGCCCAGTGTCATGACGTTGAAACTCATTCTCAACAACGCCAGCAGAAGGACGGTTGCGGCGAGAACCAGCGGCACGGTAATGATCGCAACGAACGTAATTCTCAGGTTGCGGAGGAACAGGAAAAGGATCAGTGACGCCAGAAGAATGCCGATGATGACCGCATCACGCACGCTGGCTGCCGAAGAGAGAATCAGCTGGCTCTGATCGTACCAGTCGGCAACCTTCACATCCTTTGGCAACCGTTTCTCGATCTCATGCAACTTCGCACGAGCGTCTTTCGAGATTTTTACCGTGTTTCCGCCCGGCTGCTGATACACCTGAAACAGCACTGCGTCATGGCCATCCGCCGTCACCCTTGTCCATTCAGGCACAGTTCCCCGGACAACGGTTGCCACATCCTCCAGTTCCACCAGACCATTCGCCCCAGACCTCAGAATGGTCCGGCCGATCTCATCAAAGTTGGAGAACTGGGTATCCGAAAGAATCAGGTAGAGCTTGTCGTTCTGTTCAAGGCGCCCCACAGCGGTGATGATATTGGCGGCGGATAGTGAATTTGCCAGATCCTCGAGTGTCATTCCGAAGGAATCGAGTCGCGGTAGATCAACGATCACACTGTATTCTGCAGTGGCCCCCCCGAGAACACCAATCTTCGCGATACCGTGAACCGTGGAAAGCACAGGCCGGATCTGGTAGAGTGCCAGATCTCGCAATTCGACGAGGGAGCGTGTGTCCGAGGTCAGGCTGTAACCAAGGACGGGGAATACGGTGGGATCCATCCGCCGGACCTCAGACGTGGTCCCCTGGGGCAGGTCACCGGAGATCTGGTTGATTGCCGATTCCACCTGAAGCATTTCGGACACCATGTCCGCGCCCCAGTCGAAGTTGATCGAGATTTCAGCGCTTCCCCGGCTTGTTGTGGATCGTGCGTTGCGAACTCCGGGAACGGAGCGGATCACCTCTTCCACCGGCCAGGTAACCTCAATCGCCATGCGTTCCGCCGGGCGATCACCCGCATCCAGACTCACAACCACACGCGGGAAGCTGACTTGTGGAAACAGGCCCACCGGAAGGCTGAGGCTGCTGACGAGTCCAGCCAGACCCAAAACAGCCAGCACGAACAGGATGGATCTTCGATGGGACTGTATCCAGTCGCTGAATTTCATTGTGTGCTTTCCACGCTAACCCTCATCCCGTCGCTGAGTTCAAGGTTGCCCACGACAACGATCTGCTGACCCGCATGTAACCCCTCACCCATCACCTCGTATTCGCTCTGATTTTCCAGCCCCAACTGGACCTGCTGCGACTTCGCACGGCCGTTCTCCACCGTATAGAGCACATGTCCACCCTCTATCGGCAGAACCGCCGCCCGCGGTGCAACGAGTGCTTCCGTAGAGGCGACTACGATTTCTCCCCAGATATAGTCATGCAATAGCAACCTGCCCCCCTGCTCAGGTGTCACATAGATATCTATCAACCGGGTCTCTGGATTCACCTGGTGGGTGACACGGATAAGGGTTGCCGGAATCTCGCTGTCACCGGGCACATTCACCTGGTGCAGCAGAACTTGCTGACCTTCCCTGACATGCCCGATATCCTCGCTTTCAACACCGAGACGCGCCTGTATGTCGTTCTCCCCGGCCGTTTCAAGCAGAACGTTTCCAGCCGGCACGATCTCGCCCTGCTGGACATGAACAAGGCTGACCAGCCCCTTCTCTTCTGCCAGAATCCGCCGCTCACCGTCCACCCCACGATCCTGAAAACTCTTGACCTTCAGTTCGAGTGATTGCACTTCGGCTTTTGCAGACGCAAGATCCTGCCGGGTTCCCAGTTTCATATCGATCAATTCCTGAGTCAAACGGAGTTGATCTTGAGCTGTTTTAAGTTGGTTTTTAGCTTCGTTAAACTGGAGCTGGGTGTCCGGACTGGGCTCCACGATCAGAAGCGGAGTCTTCGCTGCAACACGTTGCCCCTCGGTAACAAGGACTTTTCTGACACTGCACTCAAAGGGAACGCTGAAGGTCTGCGACTTCCCGGGAGTGACGATTACCGTGCCGTAAGTGTTCAACGTCTCCTCGATGCGCTTCCGCCTGAGCTCCGTCACCTGAACACTCGCTACCGGTCCCTGATCTTCAAATCGTGAAGGGTCAACCACGGGCTTGGGGTCAACCTGCTTCCGGCCTTCGTGGTAGCCTGCCCATCCGGCAAGGATCACGAGGACAATTCCCGCCACAGGCAATCCTATTCGCTTCAACGGGTTCACGGTGTTTCCTCCAGAGTGCCAGGTGTGGTAATCATCGATGCTGCACTGCTTGGATGATAGATCCCGGCGGCGATTTCGAGTGCAATACGAGCTTCCAGCAGATCCTGACGAAGCGAAAGCAATTCAATCCGCTTTGTCGACAGATCGTTCCAGGTGTTGTAATAGCTTAGAATATCCGCTTGTCTTTCGCTTACGGCGTTGCGGTAGGTCTCAACCAACCGTTCCAGGCTGGGAATTGTTTTTTCGGCGGCAGCAATTTGTTCATTGATCGAGAGAATCATAGCGTGCAACGTTGCGAGATCAGAAAGTGCTTCGTACACGCGGTCCGTGTATTCATCAAAAAGCACCTTGCGGGTGGCACGCTCTTGTGCGATCTGTCCCCGGTTTCTGTCGAACAGTGGAAGGTTGATCGAAACACCCCCTCCGCTCGTCACGAGATTTCCCGTGTCGGTTGCTTTATTCACTCCCAACTGGATTCCTGGAAATTGGGCGAGGATCGCCGCGCGGACGGTTTCCTCCTGGGCCTCATAGCCACGTCTTAACGCCACAAGGTCCAGCCGTCGGCGCTGCACTCCCTGCACGAGAGAATCCACCGGGGGTGGAAGAAAGCGATGCGGTGTTTCTTCATCTTCCTCGAGAGAAATCCGGGTGTTCGCCGGCAGTCCCATTACACGCATCAGCATGAAGCGTTGCCTGGTCGCGTCTTTCTTGAGTGCCAGGTATTGGTTATGAGCCTGATTGCTGGCCGCTTCAGCGGCATTCAGGTTCAACTCGGTCATCACGCCTTCATCCAGTGCCTTTCTGACCAGGTCGACATTTTCCTTGAGATTGGAATCTGTCTCCTGCGCAAGGACAAGCTGACGCTGCAACGTGGCGAGACGGTAAACGGCGATTCGCGCCTCCTGCACGACCTGCCACTCCTGCCAGGCAATATCAAGTTGGATTGATTCACGAGTATGCTTCGCCGCTCGCACACGTGCGGACCGGGTGATCAGGGATCCCGCATCCCAACCGATGCCGATGCCGGATCCCTTCACCGCTCCGTCACGAGTCCCTCCGCCAGGCACATCAAGACTCGCGTCAACCGTTGGATCGGGAAGAATGTGCGCCTGCAACAACTGTGCATCCGCCAATCCGCGACGGTCCCGTTCCGCCCGCAACGACGGATTTTCCAGCACAGCAATGACCGCAGCCTCATCGGCGGAGAGGCCGTCGGTCAAATCAATCGATAGTGGATGGGGTTCATCACGCTGCAGTGAATCCACCTCGATCGACAGTGCAGCCATCTCGGGAGGTGTAAGCGCCCTGTTTACGGTCTCTTCTGTCAGGGGATTCGGGTGGTAAACAGCACAGCCGCCTGTTACCCAAACCAGGGTTGCCTGCAGCAGGATAATGTTATGCACTCGCATGGAAGTTGTCCGTAAGTCATCGGATCGTTGGATAAAGTAAGGTATTTCATTTGCTCCACGATGAATCACTTAGCAAGAAAAACGAGATAGCGCGACATAAGGAGGGGCATCATCCAGAAGTCTCTCTTTTCAGTGCAGATTTCAGATGCTCAGTTGGAGAGAATGTGGGACGGCACGAGTACCGATCCACTTTTAATAAATTGAAAAACAAATAATTGAACCTTACGTGGGATGAATGTGAATGAAAAATCAGGTCCTGGTTTACCCCTGCAACTTCGATTTGCACTCGTGTCCACCCACTTTGTTTCTGAAATGGGATACGATTGTATGAGGATGCCCGTAGAGCCTGACCCTTTGATCTCTCCCTTACAGGTTGTGCACAATCGGAAGAATCCGGCGAAGCTTTGCCAATCCGTGGGATAGTGCCTTCAAAACGCCTTCGAGATTTTCAACAGAAGCCCGCTTTGATCCAGAAACCGAGATGATCCGCGTCTGCCCCAGAATTCCATTAGGGTCAATTCTGGAACAGCCTGCGTAATAAAGCAAAATTCTCTTTGAACCAATGAAAAATGGATCGTTGAAAACGTTTAAAAAGGCGAAGATAGAAATGCGTTTCCCAGTCATTCTGAATCCGTCAGCTGACGGATGAAGAATCTATGAGTTTTTACAGGTTTCTACTAAACTCATAGATCCTTCACCCATCTTCGGTGGCTTCAGGATGACTATCTATTCTAGTGCCGTTTCAGATTCAGTCTGAGTGCGCGATCGAGAGTGGCCCGGCTGCCCCGTCAGCCGGGAAGCCACAATTTCTCAGTACAGCCAAGAAACACCAACGAGTCAACTGGTTCTGAAACGGCACTAGTATTGATCCTTCCATTATTAGCCCGGGATAGAATCGTATTAGATGTTTTCTGTAATGAGGCTACACGCATCATCGCTTCGTCGAGACTAGTGAACCGAATCACCTGTTTCGAGTTATCTGCCATCTTTTCCACCGTCAGGTTTACGTTTCCAAACCAATCCCGATGGTTTCCGACGGATCAGGATGGGTCGGGACATGCGCCAGGGATCCGGCGGAACAGCGAATGGCCGCTTGCCTGACCAGGAGCTTGCAGGAAAATGTACCAGGTACTTTTTTTCTGTTCAGGATCATTGTTCGACCTCGCATGTGAAAAAGGTACCTGGTACATTTTCCTGCTCTCTGGTAACGCCCGGAAACATGTGAACCAGTCCACTAGTGTCTATCGCTCAACGACATTCCGCACCGCATCCGGTGTAACCTCCTTGGGAGAACATCCTGTTCCACACACCAGCAACGATCAAGTCGATTGAATGGCCCCCGCCGAAACAGTGCTACATACCAAAGATTTACAGTATCTTAGCTCACCGCTTCTCAGTCCAGTTCACGCGTTCGCAACACTTTTTAACTATCTGTTTCTGGCGGCAAATAGTGGTAAACGAAACGAGGGAAGATGGACGAGCGTGCAGGACTGTGTTACAGATTTACGTCAGGTAACGACAAAGGGATTATGACATTCGTCATAACCCCTCGTTTTTTCAGTGCGCCATCAGGGACTCGAACCCCGAACCAACGGATTAAGAGTCCGCTGCTCTACCAATTGAGCTAATGGCGCAATTCAAAATCTTTTTTAAAGTTCTTTTTACCTCAGGAAGTGCAACAGTTTCTTCGGTCAATCAGAATCCGGCTGTACTTTCCTGATAGAATCTCTTCACGGATTCTGTCAACCACTCTTGAGAATGTTTGCCGGTAGCAGATACAG
>JAZDLX010000059.1:0-24883 GCA_043801585.1 bacterium
GGTGACTTTGTGATGTGTCCCGACGCCGAGCCAGATCGCACCCGCGCAGGTGCCCAGGAGGAGTTTCCCCGCCTCAGCCTCTTCCGTCAGAAGGGTGTGAATCCCGTAACGCCGTCCGAGCAGGTCGATCGTCGAGGATTCACCGCCGGGGACGATATAGGCGTCCGGACGATGGCGCAGGCCGTCCTCACGGCGACGGATTTGTACACTTTCGACGCCGATGTCCGCGAGTGCCTTCTGGTGGGTTTCGAAATCTCCCTGCAACGCCACAACGCCGACAAGCATTTTATCTTCCTTATCGAATTTAAAAACAGCTATTGAGTGACAGTTACCTAATTCAAAAAGCGATGTGATGAAAAAAACGTTTCAACACTCGAATTAGGTAACTGTCACTCAATAGCTGTTGTGTTCCCTTTTTCATTTGAGGACGGTATCTCACCAGCCGCGAGAAGCCAGTTTCTCCTCTTCGGGCATGGTGCGCACATCGAGGCCGGTCATTACAGCGCCCTGGTCACGCTGCGCCGCGAGCACTTCCGCCGGATCCTGGTAGTGTGTCACCGCTCGGACAATTGCCGCCGCGAGGGCGCTCTGCACCTTGATCTTTTCCTTTTCCGGAAGGTCCACGCCCGCCTTGAAAATGCCGCTCCCGACGAAAACCGTCTCCGCGCCGAGCTGCATCATCATTGCCGCATCCGCGGGGGTTGCCACACCGCCCGCAGCAAAATTCGGTACCGGCATCCTGCCATGCTCGTGGACATATTTCACCAGCTCGTAAGGCGCCTGCAGCTCCTTGGCGACCTTCATCAGTTCGTCGGAGGGCATCGTGTGGATGCGCCGCATGTCCGCCATCACCAGCCGCATGTGACGGACAGCTTCCACCACGTTTCCAGTGCCCGCCTCGCCCTTGGTGCGGATCATCGCGGCGCCCTCTCCAATCCGGCGAAGCGCTTCACCGAGGTTGCGGCAACCGCAGACGAAGGGGACTCTGAACGGATGCTTGTCGATATGGTTTTCTTCATCGGCAGGGGTGAGCACTTCGGATTCGTCGATGAAATCCACTCCGAGTTCCTCGAGGATCTGCGCTTCGACAAAATGGCCGATACGGACTTTTGCCATCACCGGAATCTGGACGGTGCTCATGATTTCTTCGAGCACGTCGATACGGCTCATCCGGGCGACGCCGCCCTCTTTGCGAATGTCCGCCGGGACGCGTTCGAGGGCCATCACCGACGCTGCGCCAGCGTCCTCGGCGATCTTCGCCTGTTCAGCGTTGGTGACGTCCATAATCACGCCGCCGCGAAGCATGTCCGCGAGGCCGACTTTCACCTCAAACGTGCGCTCGTTTCCGTTGGTGCTTCTGCTGCTCATCACTTCACCTTTTGGTAAGGATCATCTTGTTACTGAACAACTTGAATAAACGTTGTGCGCTTCCTGGAAGACAACGCTACCCACAAGGGGCTGTTCAAATATACAAATGGAAAAGCCGCACACTCGTGGGCCGGAAGAGATATTCTCCAGGGTCGGGTGAATGTCAGTGCGAAATGGTTTACGTTTAGGTGTTTAGTCTGAGCAATGGGTGGCCCCTGTCGCAGGAGCCGCATGCTTAAAAGTGACAGTTACCTTTGAAAATACACACAAAGGGAACTGTCACTTTTGCTCAAATTGCTGCGGGATGGCCCTGTCCCGAATAGGCGGGTCGGGCCACCCTGTCTGGCTTAACGCAAAAACGCCCGCATGTGAGTGCGGGCGCCTGTTGAATTGAATAGGATCAGTTACTTCAACACCCCCAGTTTCTTCCCGACCCGTGTGAAGGCCGCGATGGCGGTGTCGATCTGGGCGGCGGAGTGGGCGGCGCTGATCTGGACACGGATGCGCGCCTGGCCCTCGGGAACGACCGGGTAGAAAAAGCCGATTACATAGACACCCTCATCGAGTAGTTCGGCGGCGAATTTCTGGGCGAGTGGAGCGTCGTAGAGCATGATCGGGACGATGGGTGTGTTTCCCGGCTTGATATCGAAACCCTGTTCCTTCATCATGGTGCGGAAATAATCGGTGTTCTTCCGCAACGTTTCGATCAACTCCTGTGATTCGCTGATCAGGTCGAAGGCTTTCAGCGAGGCTTCCGCAATCACCGGGCTCAGCGAATTGCTGAAGAGATAGGGACGCCCGCGCTGGCGGAGCAGGTCGATGATCTCCTGGCGTGCGGCGATAAACCCGCCGGAGGCGCCACCCATCGCCTTTCCCAGGGTGGAGGTGATTACATCGATCCGGTCGAGGACGCCGTGAAACTCCCCGGTGCCCTTGCCATGCTCGCCGATGAACCCTGTGGCGTGGGAGTCGTCCACACCGACGAGGGCGTCGTATTTGTCAGCGAGGTCGCAGATCCCGGGCAGGTTCGCCATATCTCCGTCCATGCTGAAGACGCCGTCGGTGAAGACGATCCGGAAACGCTGTTTCTGGGCCTTTTTAAGCTGCTCCTCGAGGTCCGCCATGTCGGAGTGCTTGTAACGGTACCGTTCCGCCTTGGAAAGCCGGACGCCGTCGATGATGCTGGCGTGGTTCAACTCGTCGGAGATGATCGCATCTTCCGGGCCGAAGAGCGGTTCGAAGAGCGCGCCATTGGCGTCGAAGCAACTCGAAAAGAGGATTGCGTCGTCTTTCTCAAGAAATTCCGCAATCCGTTCCTCGAGTGTCTTGTGGACGTTTTGAGTTCCGCAGATAAAACGGACGGAGGAGAGGCCGTATCCCCATTTGTTAAGCCCCTGACGTGCCGCCTCGATCAGGTCGGGATGGCTGGAAAGTCCGAGATAGTTGTTCGCGCAGAAGTTGAGAACTTCCCCCTGTGGAACCTTCACCTTCGCACCCTGAGGAGTTTGCAGAATCCGTTCGTCCTTGTAAAGTCCTGCCTCCTGGATGGATTCCAACTCCTTGCCGAGATACTCCTTCATCGCTCCGTACATGGCCTTCTCCCTGAGGAGTGGTTTGATGTGAATGGTCTGGATAAGATCGAAATGTGCCGAGTAGCATAAAGATAAGGGGTAGATTAGGCCTCTGCATCTCGCTGGAGTCGTTTCCATCAGGCGTCTCGATCATCCACCGTCCTGGAGTTCCTGCGTGACAGTTCGCTTGTGCATTCATCCGAAAGCTTTGCTACTTTGTGCGCCTGAGTGTGAGCCGGATGCCCCGAAAGACTTTTAACTGGAAATAAACATGGATCTGACACGACGTGCCGGAGTGCTTCTCCACCCAACCTCCCTGCCCGGTCTAAACGGAATCGGAGAACTCGGCACTGAAGCGCACCGCTTTATCGACTGGTTGAAAGAGGCGGGTCAGACACTCTGGCAGGTGATGCCCCTCGGTCCTACCGGCTACGGGGACAGTCCCTACCAGACGTCTTCCGCCTTCGCCGGAAATCCAATGATGATCAGTCTCGACCGCCTCGTCGAGGAGGAGTTGCTCAGCAAGGCGGATCTGACATCCCTGCGAGACCTGCCGCTGGATCGGGTAGAATTTGGGCTGGTAATCCTCGCGAAAGGGGACCTTCTTCGCAAGGCGTATGGAGCTTTTCTGAAGAAGAATGATGCTGATCGCAACAATCAGTTCCAGGAATTTATTGAACGTTATCGCTACTGGCTTGAAGACTTCGCTCTGTTTACGGCGCTGAAACGTCGCTACGAAGGTCGACCCTGGTCAGAATGGCCGGCCGCTCTGCGGGACCGTTACCCAAACGATCTCGAGCAGGCTCGGGTCCAGCTCGCCGATGAGATCAGGTACCTCACCTGGCTCCAGTTCATCTTCTTCGAACATTGGTGGTCGGTTCGCCATCACGTTATGGAGAGCGGAATTGTCGTGCTCGGTGACCTGCCTCTGTTTGTTGCTCATGACAGTGTAGATGTCTGGGTGAACCGTCATCTCTTCCACCTCGATGGCGAAGGGAATCCCACGGTGATCGCCGGAGTGCCGCCGGATTATTTCAGCAAGACCGGGCAACGATGGGGAAACCCGCTCTACGACTGGGATGCTCACCGGGCAGAGAGTTACCGCTGGTGGGAGATGCGGCTCCGAGTCACCTTCGACATGGTTGATTGGGTGAGGATCGACCATTTCCGCGGGTTGGACGCCTACTGGGAAATTCCCGCTGAAGAGCCAACAGCTGTAATAGGCCGCTGGGTCAAGGCTCCCGGCGCGGAAATGTTTGGCACACTGCTGGGACGAATGGGTGACCTTCGGGTGGTGGCGGAAGACCTTGGCGTCATTACTCCTGAAGTGGAAGCCTTGCGCAAACAGTTCCATTTTCCCGGGATGCGTGTTCTGCAATTCGCCTGGGGTTCCGGACCGGAAAACAGCTTTCTTTCACACAACTACGAACTGGATTCGATTGTTTACTCCGGCACGCACGACAACAACACCACGGAAGGGTGGGCGGCGCAGGAGATGACTTCCGACATGCGAAAGAGCATTGAGGAGTACGTCGGCCATACGCCGAAATCCATTTCACAGGAGCTGATCCGGATCGCCCTCGCATCGGTTGCGGCTGTCGCGGTCGTTCCTATGCAGGACTGGCTGGGGCTTGGCGTTGAGGGGAGGATGAATACCCCCGGCCGTCCGGAAGGAAACTGGACGTGGCGTGCAACCGAGGACGCTTTTTCGCCGAAGCTCGCGGCACAAATGAGAGAACTTGCGCACCTCTACGGCCGCTTTGCTTTCGAACGCCCCGATGGTGACGAAGCGGTTCAGGATTCGTGATGGAGAAGCGTTCCAGGATTGCGATTGGAAGACTGGATGAGACGCGCCGGTCGTGAAATGGAGACGCGATTGCGCCCCTGTGGAGACTGAGATGCCTCCTGTTGATGCCAGAGGAGGGGTTTCATAAGTAGAAATACCAAGACGTTAACACTTGGAGAGTTGAGCGCGGTTGTCACGCTTGCGGGCGAGGCACCGCGTTTGTTTACCTTGGACCCTTGCACGAATCTGGAGTGAACGGGGGTAAAAGCAGTCCAGCGTGCATAAGTTCACGGTTCGGATTGATTTGCACGATGAGTGATGGGAGCAGCATGGCCAGCAAATTGATGATTGTCGAGTCGCCCGCGAAGGCCAAGACGCTGTCCAGGTACCTGGGCAGCGAATACTTGATCAAAGCCTCCATGGGGCACGTGCGCGACCTCCCTGAAAAGAAGCTTTCCGTGGATGTGAAAAAGGACTTTGCCCCCAGCTACGAGATTATCGAGCGGAAGAAGAAGACCGTTTCTGAATTGCAGAAAGCGGCGGAAAAGGCCGAGACGGTTCTGCTGGCGACGGACCCCGACCGTGAAGGCGAAGCGATCGCATGGCATATAGCACATCTCCTGGAAGGGAAGACCAAAGGGCAGGTGCATCGTGTCATGTTCCACGAGATCACGAAAAAAGCGGTGCTGGAGGCGGTGGCCAACCCCGGCGAGATCGACCTTCACAAGGTAGACGCCCAACAGGCACGGCGAGTCCTCGACCGTCTCGTCGGCTATCTCGTCAGCAGCGAACTGAACAAGGTGATCGCACGCGGACTCTCGGCGGGACGTGTGCAGTCGGTTGCACTCAGGCTCATCGTCGAGCGTGAGGAAGAGATCGAGGCGTTCGTTTCCGAGGAGTACTGGATCATCTCCGCGCTTGCACGATTGGCCCACGGCGATCCGTTCATGGTCAAACTCGTGCGCATGGGTGGGGAAGAGGCGAGCGTCACCGGTGGGGAAATTGCCGAGAAGGTGATCGCCGATTTACAGAAACTCCCGGTACGGCTGTTCGACCTGCGGCATCGAGTCACGAAGCAGAATCCATTACCACCCTTTACCACCTCCACGCTTCAGCAGGAGGCAGCCCGCCGCCTTTCGATGAGCGTCAGGCGAACGATGACCGTCGCGCAGCGTCTTTATGAGGGCATCGAACTGGGTAATCACGGTTCGATTGGCTTGATTACCTACATGCGAACCGACTCGACACGAATCAGCCCCGTAGCAATCGGAATGGCGCGCAACTACATCAAGGAAGCGTACGGCGAAAAATTCCTTTCCGAGCGGCCACGCCAGTACAAGCCGAAAGGGAAACGTGCCCAGGACGCCCATGAGGCGGTCCGCCCGACCAGCATGGAATGGTCACCCGATAAAGTCAGGAAGTTCCTCGATCGCGACCAGCTTCGTCTCTATGAACTGATCTGGAACCGTTTTCTGGCAACCCAGATGGCCGAGGCGGTCTATGAAGGCGTGACCGTGGATATTGCCGTCGGCGAAAATGGCGCAGCTCCAGCCGGTTTCGAGAAGGGGGCTGAGAACCAGCCACCCTATCTGCTGCGTGCTCTGGGGCGAAAACTGCTGTTCGCGGGTTTCCGCACTCTCTGGGGCGAGGACGAAAACGGTGAGAATGGCAAAGGTGGAAAAGAAGAACAGGAGAAGCCCACCGAGCTGCCAGCTTATTTGTACCAGCAAGCGCGTGACGAAAAGAGTGAAATGCCCGGTCTGCCGAAGGTTGGTGATTCCGCTGAAATCAAGAACGTGGAAGGCGAACAGAAATTCACCCAGCCGCCCCCGCGTTACACCGAGTCGAGTCTCGTCAAGATGCTCGACGAACTCGGGATCGGCCGTCCCTCGACCTACGCCCAGATCATCTCGACCATTCTGGACCGCAACTATGTCGAACGGGAGGAGAAGCGGAAACTGAAACCCACCGAGCTCGGTCGAACAGTCAACGGCGTGCTCGTTCGTGAATTCGAGGATGTATTCAACGTCAAATTCACCGCTACGATGGAGGAGGCCCTCGACAAGGTGGAGGAGGGCGCTTCCTGGGTGGAAACCGTCCGCGCCTTCTGGGATCCGTTCAGCAAGGACATCGAGAAGTTCAAGAGCCGGCGGAAAGAGATCAAACAGGACACGATGGCGTCCACGGGCCGCACCTGCCCCGAATGTGGTAAGGGAGAGCTCGTGGAACGCTGGGGCCGTTTTGGCAAGTTCATCTCGTGCAACCGCTACCCGGAATGCAAGTATATTGAAAAAGTCGCTAATGGGGAGAAGGCCACTCCGGAACCAACCGGACGCGCCTGCCCGAAATGCGGCGAAGGGGAGCTGGTCAAGCGTCATGGACGTCTGGGCGAGTTCATCGCCTGCAACCGCTACCCGAAGTGCGACTACACCGAGGATCCCAGCCTGCCGAAGATTGCAATTCCCTGTCCTCGCGAGGGGTGCGGCGGGATGATCACGGCGAAGAAGACAAATCGACGTAAGGTTTTCTACGGGTGCTCGAACTGGAAAGAAAAAGAGTGCAAGGTCGCCTTCTGGGATCAACCCGTGGAAAAGAAGTGCCCCGATTGCGGGTATCCGTTGATGACGATCAAGGGTGAAAACCTCGTCTGCCCCGAGTGCAAGCACAAGGAACCCTATGAAGGAGAAGCCGGAGCTGCGTGACCTGATGGCCGATTGGCTGGACCATCTGAAAGCCGTCCGCAACGCCTCCGAGCACACTCTCAAGGGTTATTCCAGCGACCTTGGCGCGTTTCTGAACCATCTGGAAACGGTCAGCGGCCATCTTCCTCCCCCGGAAAAAATACCCATGCGGTGGATACGCCGATATCTCGGTCTGCGCAACGAGCAGGGGGCGAGTCGTCGAAGTATCGCGCGTACACTATCTTCCTTAAAAGGGTTTTTTCGTTATCTTGTAGAAGTCGGTGTTCTGGCCGATTCGCCCGCGGAAGCCATCGAGGGACCGCGTCTCGAACGAAGGCTCCCGGATGTGCCGTCTGAAGAGACGGTGGAACGGGCGATTGACAATCTTGCGGATCGCGACCCCGTGCGGCAGGTTCGTGACAGGACGCTGCTGGAACTGCTGTATGGTTGCGGATTACGGGTTGCGGAAGTGGTCAGCCTGGATGTCGATTCCCTGGACCTGGGTGGAGGCTGGTTGCGCGTCATCGGCAAGCGTCGGAAACAGCGTGTGGTCCCGCTTGGCAGCCGCGCCACGGAAGCTGTGAGGAACTGGTTGGAAATGCGTTCCGAATGGGCGGGGGAGTCGACCGGAGATGCCCTGTTGCTCGGAGAACGCGGCGGCCGGTTGGGTGTCCGGAGCGCCTATGCGATTGTCAACCGCCGCCTCCGCGACGCCGGAGAGCTTGAAGGAGCCCATCCACACGCGCTGCGTCATGCGTTCGCCACCCACATGCTCGAACGGGGCGCGGACCTTTCATCCGTAAAAGAACTGCTGGGGCATGAGAGCCTTTCAACGACACAGATTTATACGCATGTTACGGCTGAACACCTGAAGCGGGTCTATTCAGGCAAGCATCCAAGGGCTCGAAGATCCTGAAATTGGATCTTGTTCGAAATCCGCGAGTGACATCATTGACAATCGTTTGTTGGGCGGGGGTGTCCACCCATCATCTGATAATAGGAGGCCGCCGGAACCGGCGGGTTCGAACGGTGGCCGGAAGCACTCTCCAGGAGGCAGCCATGAAGATCGTGATCCAGGGAAGAGGCATTAACGTTCGTGATTCACTGAAAGAGTACATCGAACAGGAACTCGGCCGACTGGATCGTCTTTACCCCCGAATTGTAGACGCGGATGTTGTACTCGAGGGCAAACTGCATCAGAAGGAAGTATTGATCAAGGTAAACGTTCCTGACCAACTGCTGATGGCGACCGAAACAGCGGATAAGTTCGAGATCGCCACGGAAGGCGCAGTCGATAAGCTTGTTGAACAGGTGAAGAAGTACAAGGAGAAACTCCGGGGGCACTAACATCGATGAACACCCCGCTGACAGATCATGAGAAGCAACAGGGCAAGCGCATCACCCACATTGAGATCGAGGAACTGTTCGAGGATAACCGCGAACGGCTGAAACTCGAGCTTGTCGCTGGCGGTGATGGGCTGAAACGGCAGATCGAGGAGAAGGAGCTGCATCGGCCCGGCCTCGCGCTCGCCGGATTTCTGGAATTGTTCACGTTCAATCGCGTTCAGGTTCTTGGCAACACGGAGATTCAATATCTCCAGGGATTAACTGCGAAGGAACGGTCCGAGAGCATCGCCAAGGTGATGAAACTCGAGATCCCCTGCCTGTTTGTCTGCAACGATAATCCGGTACCGCGCGAGTTGAAAGAGAAAGCCGACAAGCGCGGCATTCCTGTGTTCACAAGCAAGCGGACGACGACGGATCTGATTCATCTTCTGAGTGATTATCTCGATGACCGTTTCGCCCCCTTCATCAGTGTCCACGGCAGCCTTGTTGATGTCTACGGCACAGGGATGCTGTTCACCGGACGCAGCGGTATCGGCAAAAGCGAAATTTCGCTGGATCTCGTGGAACGCGGACACCGCCTTGTCGCGGATGACATCATCCGGATCGACAAGAAGGCGGAGGGAATCCTGATCGGTACCTCTCCCGAAATGATCCGCCACATGCTCGAGGTGCGGGGGGTGGGGATCATCGATGTCCGCCGGATGTTCGGTGTGCGCGGAATCCGGATGCAGAAACGAGTGGAGGTCGAGGTTCGCCTGGAGGAATGGGATGACAATGTCGAGTGGGAGCGCATCGGTCTCGATTACGAGACCACGAAACTGCTCGGTGTCGAGATTCCACTGCTCCGGCTGCCCATCTTCCCGGGCAAGAACATCACGATGATCGCGGAAGTCATCGCGTTGCAGATCCATCTGCGGGTGTACGGAGTGAATCCTGCGGAGGAGATGAACCGCAGGATACACGAAGAGGCTGAGCGGAGAAAATCTCAAACCTACTTGATACGAGATTTCGAATGATCCCTGGAGCGCTGGTCGTGACGCACGGCGAGCTGGGTGAAGTCATGGTCCGGGAGGTGTGTCGGCTCATCGGGCAGGAAGAGCGTATCATCTCGATGCGTACCGAGGGGCTCTCCGCCTCGGAGATAAGTGATCGCATCAGCGAGTTGATCGGAACAGAACCCTGGATTGTCTTCACTGACGCGCCGGGTACTTCGCCGACCGTACGTTCCTGCGCGGCGATTTCGGAAGGCCAGGCTGTCATTACCGGTGTCAACCTGGGGATGCTGATCTCCTTTCTGATTCATCGAAAACGTCTTGGAATCCCTGAATTGGCGGCGAAAATGGTCGAGGATGGGAAACGCTCGCTGGAGTTGATGTGGCCTCGACCCTGAATGGAACGGTCCTCCGTTTGGATGATCGGCGCATTCACGGCCAGATTCTGTACGGGTGGGGAGTTGGATGGCCCGCGGACGAAATCTGGCTTGTGGACCGCGCTGTGGCAAACGATGCCCGGGAACGTGTGCTTTACGATGATCTGATCACGGAGAGCGGATCGGTGGGGGGAGTCCTCGCGCCTGCGGAAACCGGGTTGCGACTGTCCGTCCTGCAGCATGAGCTTCCACGTGCAAATCGGTTGGTCGTTTTCAGCGATCCGGAAGTGCTGAATAATCTTATCCAGTACGATCTGCGGATTACTGAGATCGATCTCGCACATCGTGCGGAAAATAAGGGACGCCTTGAAGTCGCGGCCAGAGTATTTCTCGCTGAAGCGGAGATTGAGCTTCTCGATGCATTACGTGCGAAAGGAATTCAAATCGTGCATCGAGACCTGCCGGGAGATGAACCGATAACGATCGACGTGCAGAAAACGAGGGAGGGAGATCGTGAGCAGCAAAAGACGTCCGGCTGACGAATTCGCCGTGGGTCTCACCGTCATCGCGGCAATCATTGTCCTGATCGGAGGTGTCCTTTGGGGCAAAGGCGTCTCTTTCCGCTCGGATCATCGAACGTTCAACGTGCTCTTCCCGGAAGTGTACGGATTGAAAGAGGGCAGCACGGTTCTCATTCAGGGTGTTGCGCACGGCAAAGTAGGTGGAATTCAACTTGACGGCCGGGGCGCCACGGTGACAGTGCTGGTGGATCGCAATGTCCGCCTCTACAAAGATGCTCGGGTGATCCTGTTCACTCCCCAACTGATGGGTGGAAGGGTTGTATCCATCGATCCGGGGAACGGACCGGAAGTGCTGAAAGACAACGCCGTGCTTCAGGGTGAGGTGCCCGCCGGAATGGGCGAAGTGATGGCAGCCTCGGGTGAGGTTCTGGAGGAGCTGCTGAAAACCGTCCAGCAGCTTCACACGACAACGGCTCGGGTGGATACATTGCTGGTTCAAAGCCAGCTCACCCAGCGTGTTGAGAAGTCCTTGACAAACCTCGAACAGATGACACTGAATCTCCGGGATGACCTCTCCGCTGCGGCGAAATCAATGCGGGATGGAGCTGATGAAGTCCATTCATCAACTAAGGAGATTCACAGCCTGGTGGCTGACAACAAACCTCGTTTTGACAGCCTGATGGTACGGCTGAACCGTGTGGTTGACGAGACGGAGGACTTTTCCCGGAACCTCGGCGAGTTCAGCAATGCGATGAATCAGCAGGAGGGCAGCCTCGGCAAGCTCGTCTATTCTGACTCGCTCCACCAGCAACTCCAGATGACTCTCACCGATCTTGACGCCCTGATCGTACGCCTCAAGAAGGAAGGGATCAAGGTCAGCATTTTTTAACTCCGTTCCAGATCATGCAAGAGTGTTGAAAGGGAGATGGACCTTCCTCGTTTCACCGCCTGTGACCGTATAGCCCTGTTTGCAAGCAAGCAGGGTTTTTCCTGTAGGTAATACGATTACGTTTCGAGTTGCTGATGAAGAATGATTTTTCGCTTCGATCAGAATGACAAAAACTCCTCGCGCCTTGTAGCCCTGTTTACACACCTCCGGTGCGTGAGTTTCTCTTTGCTACGACTGATTGCAGAAAGAATTTCCACAGGTACGGAACTGGAGACGGTATCGAACGGGGGAGAATAAAGATTGATAATGAGACGTTTGGACATAGTAAAATAATCGATATATTTATGTACTAGGGAATCTGCCTGTAAATTGAACTTTAAGCACTTATTTTATCTGAATATATTAAAGGAATCGGGAGTATGTGGACGAAGCGTTTTCTCCGCTCGATCTGCTCATGCACTTGCTTAGGGGATTTTTATTCATTCATTTGGATCATCCTTGTACTGGTGCTGAGCAGTCCTCACCATTCTTCGGCGACTCCGGTACACGGGCTTGTCGCTGGACAGAACCAAAGCTATTTCGACCTCGACCTTCATCAATCCTCAGGAGTCGGACCCCTCATCGGTATCAGACATACGGTTCCGGGTGAAGAGACGATTCATATCTCCGGGCTGGATATGGGGGGTATTGTATTTCAAGCCTCGAATGGCTGGACAACCTCTCTTTTCGATTCAACTCAGGGAACGCAGGAGGAAGCTGCATTCTGGGGGCATGGACCGGAGGCGCTGGGACTCGGTGCCCTATGCATTCAGGAAGCATGGACTCAGCAGGTAGACAAGCTGCGGCTGGTGATAACACTGACCAGTGTGGACACAGTACATCTTACGCATGAAGTAGCCCTTCGCTTGAACGGGCCGGGTGATTCCGATTTTTATGCGATAAACAGCCATTCACTTGCACTGATGAATGAAGAACTGACGCGCGGAGATGGCTTTACGTTGCAAAATGGAGTGTTGTTGTCGGGATCCTGGGGACAACTGGCGATCACTGTCACCAATCCTTACGATGGTGATTTTATCCGTCGTGATGGCGACCTGCACCTTCGGGTGCTGCGGACGACTCCAGCCCGATCGGCTGATCAGACCGTGGATGTTCATTCAATTCTTGCTCCCGGAGATACCATCCAGCGTGTTTGCGATTTCTGGCTCGATCCACCCAATGGTTCCATTCTTCAGACAAACCGGATAATCGCCTTACCATCCCCCCATCCCGATGCCGCAGATGGAGTTCTCACATTTCTTGGAGATGATATTCCACTTAGAAGTTTCTCTCCATTGACAGACACGAATAATCCCGATCCTCTCATGGCAGCACTTGCTGAGTTGATGCTGCAAAATCCAGATATTCGCCTTTCTTTTGTTATCATTTTTGATAAGCTTGTGGCTCTTTACACCATGAATGACTCGAAAATGGATGGATGGAGTGCGAATGCCGGCAACCTAGCCTACGTGCCTTTCCATCACAATTCAGGAGATCGTTCCTTGAGAATGGAAGTGAATTCGGACACATCCTGCTGGGTCCAGCAATCGATTACTACTCCCGATGATGGGGTATTGGATTTCTCGGCATATATAAGAATACCTGAGCAGTTAAATCCGGACGGAGGATTCTATATTCGATTGTTAACCAGAGATGGTCTTGAATTTGAGCATAGTGATTTCTATTCCAATCCGACAGAATGGACGAACATCCATTGGACTCCTTTCACACAGGTTCAGAGGGGAGATCGTCTGATCCTCCGGATGGAACTCCATCACGGGGGAGGTAGCGCATTTATCGATGATGTTCGTTGCACAATCGGTGGAACCGACAACATTGTTCGTAACCCCGGATTTGAGACAGGCGAGACATCGTTAAGCTATGATTCATCCGGATACAAATGGTGGATGGCGCACGGACCAAACCGACTTACCAATGCGCCGGAAGCATATTTGGAAAATCTTCGCCAGCTTGACCGTCGTGAAGTTGTTTACGGTTATGAAGATCGAATCGGGCTCGGTCTGCATGGCTACCACCACACGGTGACTGGTAGCTTTATCGGGCTGCCTGCTGAATGGGAAATGATGTATGATGATCCTTATGCCCATAAGATGTTTTTCGACGCGATGCTGCGAGATGCGGTGCTCTTAGGGCTTCATTCAAAAAATCTTCGAGCTTTACGTACTCCCGGGTTCTACTACGATCAGTCCACGGTTTTGGAAGCGATGCGGCATGGAGTTATATGGCTGTCAGAAAATGAGGGGTTAGGATCCAGCTTCTATCCTGTTTACTCAGAAAATAAGATGCTGTTCATGCACCGTCTTACTTTTTGGGGAGACAACCCTGACAGTGGATGGTCGAAACTGATACTTACCAAGAAAGCCCTCGATCAGGGGGGTGCGGCTCAATGGGGATGGCATCCGGGTGGAGGATTGAATGACGGTGATCCGGCTCGGATGGCATGGTACAACCAGATGTTCCAGACGATTCGGGACGACTATCCTCATGCTCGATGGGAATTTGCGGAGGACATTGCTGAACGCGGCATTATTCTGTCTGAATGGCGTGGTTTTCAGCAGTTCCTGGTTGGGGATACACTTGCCATTGAATGGCGAGGCGCCGTCCTTGACAATATGAGCCTGTTGCTGTTCAAGAACGATAACCAAGTGGTGAATAAAGCCTGGTTGCTGGATACGGGTGAGGAATTGCCAATTGTCATGCGGCAGAATTGCAGTTTTGTCCTCCTGCCGGAACTCTCCGACACGTTGCATCGTGTTGTGATCAATACGATTGAACTGTCAGGTCCCCAGAAAAGAACAACACCCGCACTGCTCGAATCGCCCGTGCTGAAAGTATGGCCCGTGCCGACCAATGCCTGTACAAACGTCAACTGGGAGCAAAACAGCCGCATCGGTGAATTGGAGATTGTGCTGTTCAATATTTTGGGTGAAGCGGTCATCGAGCAACGCTGGCACTCCAATGCACTGCTCATCAACAGAAGCATAGACCTGAACGGGCTTTCCACAGGACTCTATCTGCTCCGGGTATCAAATCCCGAGACACATGAAGTCCGAACAAGAAAAGTGGTACTTCTCCGCTGAGCGGCGGCTCCTCATTCGTTCTTGCCGCTTGGATAGTGAATGCAGGACCCATAAGGAATGCCGGTTTCCCGAAGGAAGCCGGCATTCATGCTTTACTCGTTTGTAGATCTTATTCCTTTGGTGCAGGCAGAGGTAGTCTCTCCTGTTCCTTCGCCGCCGCTTCCATCAGTTCAACCGCCTTATCGAGTTGCGGATCGCGGTTGTTCAGAATGTCCGCGGGTGTGCGGACGATCAGGTAGTCCGGCACAGCGCCATGCCCCTCTTCATTCATTCCGTTCCTGTCGGGATTGGCCTTGTCCCCCCAAACATACCATCCGCGCTGCGGCAGTCGAATCCATGCGTCCGGTATCAGCGTAAACCAGCCGTCCGTACTGATCACATTTCCTCCGGTCGTGTTGCCCACCAGGGGACCGCGTCCGATGGTCTTGATGGCGTGGCTGAAAATCTCCGCGTTCGAGTAGGAGGATTCGTCGCAGAGCACCGCGATCGGTTTTTCCCAACGGTAGAAGATCTGGCGTTCCGCCTGGGGATAGCCGGGTTCTCCGCCACGGCCTACCGTAAACGCGTGTTGAGGCTGGGTGAGAATGTTGAGCATGAAATCCGTCGTCCAACCGCCCCCGTTGCCTCGCACGTCGATGATCAAGGCGTCTTTTCCATCAGCGGCTGCAAACAGGTTCATCTCAAACCGTTCCACTTCAGGCCAGCTCATGCCGGTGATATAAACGTAGCCGACATGGCCGTCACTCGCCGTTTCGACCACTTTCCTGTTGTCACGTTCCCACAGGTCGGTGCTCAGATTGGAAATGTCACGGAGTCCTGCCGGGACGATCTCGAAGCGTTCCGTCGTTTTCTTGCCTCGCTGAAGGACCACCTCCGTCGGCATGCCACTGCGTTTTTCGAGTGCTGCGAATATATTTTTGTCCGGACCGACATCGAGGCCGTCAATTTTGAGAACGATATCTCCCGGCAGAATCCTGCTTTTTACCTTGTCAGACGGACCGTAGGGAAGGACGCCGGTCACGAGCAGGCCCGGACCCGCAAATGCGGGATCGAACCTCAGTCCCAGCCAGCCGTCGTTGTCACCCCGGGGTCCTGCCCAGTGCTGGTAGTAGCCCATGTGGCTGGCATTCAACTCGCCCAGCATCAGGTTGACGACATCACTGAAGTCACTATCGTCGGCGACATTCCGTGCCCAATCGAAGTATTTGTCCTTGATCGAGTCCCAATCGACACCATGCATGTCGGGATCATAGAAATGATCTCGCATCACCCTCCAACCTTCCTGAATCGCCTGCAACCTTCTCGCAGGACGGTCGACGGTCAGGCGTGCCGAGAAATCGGTGCTCTCCACGGAACCGCCATCCATGCTGACGTTCGCCGGTTGGCCGGATTTCAGGAAGTGGAAGGTTCCATCCACAAGTTGAACGGCATCGGGACTGGCGTCACCACTGGTGACATTGGTCAGTTCCTCACCGAACCGATCGACGGAGTACAGATCGGTGCTGCCGTCGATGGTGGTCAGGAAGAAGAACTTGTCGCCCTTCGGGTGGATCGCGATCACACTCTCATTTCCAGGCAGGCTGGTCAGGCTGCGGACGCGGTTGTGGATGTCCTCGAAGTCGATGACAACCTTGGGGATCTCTTCCTTGTCCTTGTCTTTTTTCTTTTTCTTGTCCTTATCCTTGTCCTCGTCGTCATTCTTCGCTTTGTCGCGGGTTTTCTGCCAGTTTTCCCACTCCACCCGAGTCTTCTCATCGTCCTCACGGCGCAGGTAAACGGCGTAAACGTCGTGCTGCCGGTTGTGACGACTGCTTGTCCATGCGAGCAAACTGCCGTCTTCCGACCACACGGGTCCGAAATCCTCTTTTGGGTGCTTGCTGATGTTGACCGGTTTGCCGGAACTGTCCGCCGGGAGAATCCAGATGTCACTGTTGTAATCGGGATCCTCCACCGAGAGGGCAACCCAGCGGCTGTCCGGGGACCAGGTGTAGTCAAAGGAAGACCATTTCTGGTGCCAGCGGGCGAGCAGCAGTTTGTCGTTTTTCCCGTCCGCGTCCATCACGTGGAGATCACCATTTCCAATCGTGTAAAGAATTTTTTCTCCGTCTGGCGACCACACCGGGTGATGAGCCGGGGTCTCGCGGCCTGTCATTTCGGTGATGGTAAAGTCTTTGGCTTCACGCAACGATTCCGCATCGCCTTTCGGAGTGAGTTTGAACAGTTGTTGTTGACCATTCTGATCGGAAATGAACAGTAATTCCTTTGCCCCACCCGGTCGAAACGCGATTTCCTGCTCGCGGGAAGGGGAGGCAAAGGGTACCGTCGCGCGACCCCCAAGCTCTTTGGAAACGAAGACGATGTCGCCGTTAATAATGAGGGCGTATTCCGCTCCATCGGAGGATGTGCTCAATTCGTCAGCACCACCCGTTTTGTCTTCGATGACTATGGGGTTTTGAATCAGGTCGGCAGCTACGTCGATCTCGAGTTTCTTTGGCTGGGCTCCCGGGGCATTGTCGAGGAGGTAGAGATCGCTGCCCACTTCGAGGATGAAGGTGCTTCCACCCTGCGAAATCTTTGCCGAACGGACGTCCTCGTTAGTGAAGTTTGTGAGTTGAGTTTTCTCGCTTCCATCGGCTTTCATCGACCAGAGGTTGCAGGTCATGGTCTCGTCGGCATCGGTAATCCAGTAAACCGGGTTTCCTGGACCTGCGAGGGGGTTCATGTCGTATCCGGGATGGTCGGTGATCCGGACAGGATCGGAGCCGGGGACGTAGTGATAAATCTCTCGCTGGTAGGTGCCACGGTAGTGCCGCCGTCCGAACTTGACCCTGCCGATTCCGAGGGCGAAGCTGCCATCCTGAAAGACCGAGGCTTCATCGGCGAAGAAGTCAAATGCCCGGAAAGGCGTTCCTCCGCTCACGGACACCTTATAGATCTGTCGATCCATTGGGAACTTGAAGGGGCGCGCCGAGGAGAAGTACAAGGTCTTTCCATCAGGGCTGAACGCCTGGGGAATATCGTTTGTGGATGCGTAGGTCAGGCGAGCGGGAGCGCCACCGTTCGCCGGCATCAGGAAAACATCGTCGTCGTCATAACGTGAGGATGCGAACGCCAGCGTTTTTCCATCCGGGCTGAAGACAGGTGCTGTATCGTACGCTGGGTGGGCGGTCAGCCGGATCGCCTGCCCGCCGGTGGATGGCACCTTCCAGAGATCGCCCTGGAAGGAGAAAACGACTGTCGATCCATCCGGGGAAATGGCAGGGGTTCGCGGCATGAAAGGATGAACTGCCCATGCGCTCGATACGGTGAATAAGGAGATGAGCAGTGTTGACAGAGCACGTCGTGTGTTTGTCATGATATACCCTCGGATGTGTACCAAACGGACGATTTGAACATGATGGTTGACTGAATGGGTCTTGCCGGCTCGCAAGAAAAACAAGGTAGTCCGGCACCTCTCCCCTCGCAACACGTCCCCTCGCCGAACCTCAAAGATGCCTTGCATGGATGAGGGTGCGCCCTGCAAATTGTCCCGATGCTCACGAAAGTGCATTCTGAAGGAAAGATGGCGATTCACGAGGAGTGATGATTCCGTCGGAAGCATTGATTATTTTTCTTAAACATTTGATAAACGGAAGTTTCACTTACTATGGTCGAACGAGGCCCTGAAGAGTTACTCTCTTGGATCGATGATCGACTGGCGCTCGAATCGCTGATCCGAAAGGAACAGGGGACGGATCAACCGTTGACCGCTCAGGGGCGTGAGACTCTGCTTGACATCGCTCGCGAGGCGAATCAGGTGCTGAGTCCCACCGCCTCCGAATGGGCACGGTACCTCAGTCTGACCCTCCCTCGGGGCGGTCGGTTTGCCATTCTCGTCGGTATCTTTGGACTCGGGCGTGGAGCCGCTGAGTTGGATGATCTTTTCGGCGAACGGCTTGGCGGCCTTTCACGCGCTCTCAAAGATCGTGAGCTGACGGATGAACTCGCCGCTGTTGTCGGTTGGTGGGCTCGTGACGACCTCAGCCGCACGGGTTACCTTGAGGCGTGGGCCGTACGCGGGGAGAGTGTCTGGAAAAAACGCCTCTCGGCGATTGCGACCATCCGTTTCAATAAGGAGGGGCACAGCCACCCCGCCGAGACCTTCCGGGTGATCCGCCACCTGATGACGACTGAGGATGGTGAACTTCAGGACGCGGCAGCGAAGGCAATCCGTCAGGTCGAGGATACCGAGCAGGTGGAACGGTTTCTCGCCTGGTGGGCTCCGAGAATATCAAAAGATCTTCTGGAACACGCCGCACTGGCTCTCGACGAGGAGAGCCGCAAAAAAATTCTCGAGCTGGCCTGAAAAGGGTCGGTAAACCTCAACAAATCGGAATGATGTCAAGTCTGCTGATAAAAAACACTGTACTCGATGGAAAACCGGTCAACACCGTCTGCGATGACGGCCGGATCACCTCCATCGGTGCGAACACCCCCGACGTGGATACCGTTCTCGACGCTCACGGGATGATCGCATTTCCGCCGTTGATCAACAGTCACACCCACTCGTCGATGACGCTGTTTCGCGGCAACGGCGATGACCTGCCGTTGATGGAATGGCTGACAAAACGAGTCTGGCCTTACGAAGCCGGAATCCGGAAGGAAGAGATTTACTGGGGAGCCAAGCTGGCGATTCTGGAGATGATCCGTGCCGGGACGGTTTTTTTCAACGATATGTATTGGGATTTTCCAACCATCGCCCAGGCAGTCGAGGAAATGGGCTCCCGGGCGATGCTGGCGACCGCGATCATCGACATCGGAAATGGATTTTCCCTCGAGGATCAGATCCGGCGCAACGACGAGATGTTCAAGACATCCCGTGACTTCAGCGATCGCGTTCAATTTGCCGTCGGGCCGCACTCGATCTACACAGTCAGCGAGAAGGGGTTGCGCTGGGCGAAAGAATTTGCCGATGAACACGGCATCGTTCTGCACACCCACCTTGCGGAGACCGAGCAGGAAGTGAAGAACTGTTACAACGAACACCAGTGCAGCCCGACAGAGTATCTTGACCGGATGGGCGTCATCGACGAACGGTTGGTCGCTGCTCATACGGTCTGGCTTTCGGACAGCGACATCGCCACTCTCGGCGAAAAAAAGGCTGTCTGCGTTCATAATCCTGTCAGCAACATGAAGCTGGCGGTGAACGGGGTGTACCCGTATCGGAAGCTGCGCGACGCCGGTGCGGTTACAGCGATTGCCACCGATGGCGCCGGTACGAACAACAACCTTGACCTGTTTGAAGAGATGAAAATAGCAGCATTGCTTCAAAAATTCGCCGAGAACGACCAGACAGCTCTTCCTGCGGCGGAAAACTTGGCGATGGCGACGAGCAATCCGGCGCCTGTCTTCGGACTGGAGGGAGGGGTTCGCGAGGGTGGAGTTGCGGACCTTATTCTGCTCGACACCTCACTTCCAGAAATGAACCCGCCCCACGACCTTGCTTCGCACCTTGTGTATGCGGTCAACGGCAATGTTGTGGACACAGTCGTTTGTAATGGAAAGATCCTGATGAAACATCGCGTAGTCGAGGGAGCAGAAGAGATCATCGCGCGTGCAAATGAGGCCTCACGAAATCTGTTTGCACGTGTGGACAACGCGACACGGGGTTGAAGCCATGGCAAAGCAGGTAAAGAACGAAACACCGGTGCCTGAAGAGCCGATGCCTCCCGTTGAGGGGAGCGAGGAGCCCACGAACGGGAATGGGGTGAACGAACCTAAAGATGAAATACCCACCCAACCCGTGCGTCGAGCGTTGTACCACGCCTGGCGGTTCACGCAGATCACCTTTCGAGAGATCCTCTCCGATCGGATTCCGTTGAAGAGCATGGCATTGACATTCGCGACGTTGCTCTCGATCATCCCGCTGTTGGCGTTCTCTTTCAGCCTGTTCCGGCTGTTCGGGGGTGGTGAGTGGTTTGCGGACACTTTGCGGCCATTCATCCTGGAGAATCTCGCCCCCGGTACGGGTCCGAGAGTTGCCGAAAGGATACAGGAACTGATCGACAGCGCAGGCAGCGCCACCCTGGGAGGATTGGGGGTCCTGCTGTTGGTGATGGCTGTCTATTCGATCTTCACGGGGATCGAGAGCACGGTGAACGCGATCTGGGACGCCCGCAGCAGGGCTGGATCGCTTCAGCGGCTGCCGCTTTACTGGGGCATGGTGACGATCGTTCCGATCCTCGTGGTCGGTTCGCTCGCTATCAGCACCTACCTGCAGGCTGTCCCGTTGATCAGCGAAGCGGTGCGCAAAGTGGATGTCGGCGCGGCGTTGTTTAACCGCATTCTGTCCATCGTAATGGTTGTTGGCAGTTTCTTCCTGCTTTATCGGTTCGTTCCGGCGACCAAGGTGCGAACTCGCTATGCCGCGATTGGAGCATTGACCTCCGGCCTGCTTTTTGAAGGATTCAAGGCGACGTTCATCGTCTACACCGCCGACCTCGTGCAGTACGACGTTATCTACGGTTCACTCGCGATTTTCCCGTTGCTGTTGATTTGGGTCAACCTCTCATGGATTCTCGTGCTCGGTGGTGTCGAGATCTCATTCGTTGCACAGAACTACCGTTCCCTTTTGCACAAGCCAAAACATGTCAAACTTTCCCGCAACCAGAAAAATGCCGTTGCCTATTTGTTGCTGAAGGAAGTAACCGCTGCTTTTCGCGCGGAACGTGAGCCGGTTGTTCTTGAAGAATGGGCTCGGCAGTGGCAGATCCCGCTGGGGTTGGCGAACGAGACCACCGAGCGGCTCCGCAACGGCGGCGTTATCGAACTCGCAGAAAAGGGATACACCACGGTCCTTTTAACACGAGTCCCTGAAAAGGTTACAATCGCGGACATCGAAGCACTGCTTGCGCTCGAAACGGCGAACGAGTGGGAATGGCCGGGTGAGTCTTCCTGGCAATGGTTGCAGAATTGGATGAAAACGAGGGAAAAGATTTCCGTGGATTCATCCGAGGTGAAGAATCTTTCGGAATTGGTTCATCGCCTGAACAACAGCTCGAGCAAGAGAAATCGGAAGCGGGATTGACGGGAGAGGAAAGGTGATGAATGGAATCAAATTCACATCTCGCAATATGCTTTTGGTTTGGCGAAAGGAACTGCTGGACATTGTTCGGGATCGCCGGACGTTGATGTCGATGATCGTTGTGCCGCTGCTGCTGATGCCGGTGATGATGCTTGGAATCGGTGCTCTGATGGCCTCCTCGATGCAGGATCTCGAAAGCCGGACGTACTCGGTGGGGCTGGTCAATCCACGGATTGCGCCGGAAGTGGCGGATGCACTCCGTGATGTTGAGAAAATTCAGGTCGTCCCGGTGGATTCCGAAGACGAACTGAGAGGACTGATCACCGATGGTGTCCTCTCAGCCGGTGTTGCCGTGCGCGAAGACCAAGCGTCAAATATCCCGACGGTTGTTGTTTACTCCCGCAAAAGCAAGGAAGCCTCCCGAATCGCCGGGGAACGCCTGCGGTCCAGGATGGATGACCTGCGCAATGAACTTTCATCGAGATGGCTCGAGCGCATCGGGGCACCGCTCACCGTCCTCGATCCGATCGAAATTACATCCGAAAACCTTGCGAGTAGTTCGGAAATGGCGAAATCCAGCCTGGCCAGTTTCCTGCCCTACATGCTGATTCTGATGGCGATCACCGGGGCGATCTATCCCGCAATCGACATGACAGCGGGTGAGAAGGAGCGTTCGACCCTGGAAACAATTCTCGCCAGCCCGGCTGCGCGGAGCGAGATCGTGCTCGGCAAGTTTCTCGCTGTGATGACAACGTCGATCATCTCGACGTTGATCTCACTGACATCCTTCTTTGTGGTTCTTGGAGGAGGATTGAAATATTTTGGAGCGCAGTTCGGTGAAACGCTGACCTTCTCCATCAGTGCCGGAACCGTGTTGCAGGCCGTCGCCCTGATGTTGCCTCTGGCGGCGCTGTTCTCGTCGGTCCTGATCGCCATTGCGATCAACGCCCGCAGCAGCCGTGAAGCTCAAAGTTACCTGACACCACTGATGTTCCTGGTCATCGTTCCGGCGATGACCTCGATGCTTCCCGGCAGCGAGGGTTCCGCCGGGAAAGCGTGGATACCGGTGGTCAACGTTTCGCTCGCCCTGCGGGATGCCCTCAACGGCGAGACAGATCCTCAATTCTTCCTCCTCGCGGTATTCTCGACATTGATCTACGCTGCACTCGGGATTGCGTTGACCATCCGCATGTTCCAGCGGGAAAATGTATTGTTCAAGGTCTGATCATGTGACAGGAGGCGGCCCGCGTACCGGGGATGGGGTGCTGTCCGGCCGTTTGAACCCAGATGAAGTCTGATCAAATTCAATTGTCCCGGCAGCCCGTTCCAGGTGGCGTTTTCATTGAAACCTACGGTTGCCAGATGAATCTCGTGGACAGCGAGATTGTGATGGCAATGCTCGAGGAACGCGGGTACCGTCGGGTGGACCATCCCGACCAGGCGGAATTGGTTTTGATCAATACCTGCGCGGTTCGTGAACACGCGGAAGTGCGCGCGATCAACAACATCGTCCGTTTCAGGCGCTTGAAGGAAAACGGCCGTAACACCCGGATTGGCGTGCTCGGTTGCCTTTCCAGGTACGCAGCGAAGGAATTGGCCGGAACCCTGTCGTTCCTCGATTGGATTATCGGCCCTGACGCCTACCGCCGTCTCCCCGGTCTGTTGGCGGAACCGTCACCTGAAATTCCGCTGATTCTCCTGGGGAATCACACCGAGGAACTCTACGATGACATCCTGCCATCCCGGCGAAGCGGCATCAACGCCTGGGTGACGATCTCGCGGGGTTGTGACAACCACTGCACCTATTGTGTTGTTCCGGCAACCCGTGGCCACCTCCGTCACAGACCGGCAGAGTCCATTCTGGAAGAAATCAAGACTGCGATTCCACAGGGATTTGTCCAGGTTACGCTGCTCGGGCAAAACGTGAACAGTTACACGGATGGCGAACTGGATTTTGCGGGACTGATGGAAAAGGTTGCGTCTTTGCCGGGATTGAAACGCCTCCGTTTCATGACGTCACATCCGAAAGACCTGTCTGACAATCTGATCGACGTTCTTGCATCGGGCGGCCCGATCTGTCCGGAGCTGCACCTTCCGCTGCAGGCGGGAAGTGATCGTGTGCTGAAACGGATGAACCGGGTGTACACGGCGGACCATTACCGGAAACTCGTGGATCAGGCGCGGACTCGGATTCCTGACTTGCAGCTTTCGACTGATCTCATTGTCGGATTTCCCGGGGAGAGTGAAGCAGATTACCTGGAAACGGAGAATCTGGTGCGCGAGATCGGTTACGACGACGCATTCATCTACAAGTATTCGGAACGCCCGAACACTCCCGCCGCAAAGCTTGTGGATGACGTCGCCGATGAAGAGAAGGTGCGCAGGTTAATGCTCCTGAACGAAATTGTTCGTGCCAGTGGCCAGGCTCGACGCCTTCAGCAAGTGGGAAGGACCGAGTCCGTTCTCATCGAGGGACCAAGTTCCCGCGACGAGAGCGAACAGATGGGAAGAACACCTTCGGGGTACGTTGTGATCGTTCCTGGTGCGTACCTTTCGGGAGCAGAACTCGATGTGAAGATCACAGGCCTGTCGGGTTACACATTGCGCGGAAGAGCCGTTTAAAGCAGCTCGGGCGAGGAGAACCGAACCATGTGGATCGTTCGCTGGATCGTATTGCTTCTGATCATCGTAACCGTCCTGGGGTTTTCATTGCAGAACCAGGATCAGATGGTTACGGTACGGCTGCTGAGTTGGGAATCGGGACCGGTGCCGCTGTACCTGGCGCTTTTCATCGCTTTTGGATTCGGTATGGCCGCCTTCCTGCTGATCGCGGTTTTCCAGCAGCTTCAGACCCTTGCCGAACTGGGACGAGAACGGAAAATGAAGAAAAAGGTTGAACAGCAGCTCGAACAAACCCGCCTCGAACTTGAACAGTTGCAGGGGCAGCTTGAGGGCACTCACGACGAAAAACCCGTCCTCATCGATGAACCGCCTTCGCTCAGCGAAGATGCGGACCTCGAGCCTGTTGAGCATCCCATCGGGGCGAAACCGAAGAAGAAAACGGAACTGCGAAAACCGAAGCGAAATATCAGCAGGGAAAGATAGAATCGAAGCATCCAGGAGAAATGGAAACCCCGGTGATAACCGG
>JAZDLX010000112.1:0-14993 GCA_043801585.1 bacterium
AAGGGAGACCCGCTCCGGTCTCACCTTCTTTCCATCCCTCTTCCGTTTGAATCCCGCAAAGCTTAGCGTTTTGCGGGATTCTTTTCGTGTGATCGGAAAAACAATGGTCAAGACTAGATGAGTTAGTCATCCTGACGCGCCGAAAGCGCGAGAAGGATCTTTGTTTTCAATGCAAGTTATTGATAAAACGAAGATTCTTCATCCGCCGGCTGGCGGATTCAGAATGACCAAGCTGCGAGTTTTCGTCATTCTATCATCTCAACATTTTGAATGCTGTTTTTGACTAGTACAAAGAAAAACTGATAGTTTAACACCCCTGTTTCTGTCTTGACCCTGTGATAAAAAAGCCGGACAAGATCACGTCCGCAAGGGTATCGGGCGGTTACCTTTTTCGTTCTGTTGGAGGACTGCCTGTTCGGTTACTTGGAGGTGATTCGGCGATCCGGCTTCTTTTTCGTGGATGAGGACGGCGCCGAACCTTTCTTCACGGCAACCGTGGTCTTTTTCTTCGAGCGTGTAGATGAAGCGGTTTTCGCGGTTTTCGAGCGGGCTGACGTACCGGATTTGCCACTCGCAGCTTTCTTTGCTGCGGCGCTCTTTCCGGTTGCACTCTTCCGTTTCGGCGCAGCTTTCGCTGCGTTTTTCTTCGTGGATGAGGATGCCGCCTTGGCCATGGATCTCGGTTCGGACCCGCGCGGCACAACACCTTCTTCCGCGCGTTGCCGCTCCAGTTCCCGGGCATGTTTTCTGGCCTCTTCCCGGATCTTCGTCAACTCTTCATCTTCGAATTTATGAGCGCGTGAAGGAGTGGGCTTCTCGACAGAGCGTGTGACGGGTTTTCCCTTGCCACCGGGTTGTTTGTCCGAGGAATCGCCGGAATCGGCCACTCCGGATTCCGCACCACCGGAATCCTCCTTTTGAGCGCCCGATTTATCCTTTTCATCCAGTATCTTCTTGACTTTTTCCCGCTCCTCGCGGTCACGCTCGCGTATCTCCTCTTCGATTGAGATGCGGTTCAGTTCACGACGTATGTCATTGATCGAAGATCTGAACACAGCTGTCCATTTGCCCAGGGTCCGCATCACACGCGGCAGTTCCTTACCCCCGAAGAGCAGCACCACGGCGAGTACGACAATCAGCAGTTCATTGCCGCTGGGCATCTTACCCCTCCTTCCCCGCCGGGGAACCCTTCGGCGATTCCCGTTTCCCGGCAGTGCTGTCATTGCCGGCTTCTTCTCCCGCGGGTTCGGCCGCGATGGTTTCACTCGGCGATTCCTGAAGCCGCTGATCCGCCACGCGATTGTACTTTCGTTGCGCGATCACAGCAAGGAAGATGGAAGCTTCATACAGAACCACCAACGGAACGGCGAGCACGATCTGCGTGAAAACATCCGGAGGTGTGATGATCGCGGCGGCGAGCAGGAACGCGACATACATGTGCCGACGGTAGGTACGCAGAAATTTCGGTGTCACCACCCCGAACCGTGCAAGAAAATAGATCAGGAGCGGCAGTTCGAAGACGATGCCGAAAGCAAGGAACATCCGCAATTCAAAGTCGATGAATTTGCCGAGCGACCAGAAATTGGCAACCTCTTCGGAGGTGAACGACATGAAGAAGCGGGTCGCCATCGGAATCACAAACACCGCAAATCCGGCACCCACAAGGAACAGGACCGATGAGGAGAAAACAACGGGAAGGACCATCTTCCGTTCCTTCTCGAACAGGCCCGGAGCGATGAATGACCAGAGCTGATAGAAAATCCACGGCAAGGAGATGAACACGCCCGCGATCAAACTGATCTTGAGCTGGACGAGGAATCCTTCCGTGGGTGTCAACAGCGCCAGCTTGGGTCCTTCCATTCCGGCGAAGGGGTAGAGCAGCAACCGCTGCAGATCCTGCGAGTAGATGTATCCGATGATGGTGGCGATGAGCAGGCCGCCAAACGCACGGAATATGTGGACACGGAGTTCGTCGAGATGATCGAGGAAATTCATCTCGTTCGGATTCTTGCGATTCCTGCGGCTCATACTGCAACCAACTCCCCGATCATGCTTTCGAACAGCACCCGTCCATCGGTGCCGCCGATCACCGGATCGCAGGTGTTTTCGGGGTGTGGCATCATCCCGAGGACATTACCCGCTTCGTTGACAACACCCGCGATGTTGTTAACCGAACCGTTGGGATTGCCGGCACTGGTCACCTCCCCCATTGCCGTGCAGTAACGGAAAAGCACCCCACCGCGATCCTCCAGCCGTTTCAAGCCATCCGGTGGCAGAAAATAATTGCCCTCGTTGTGTGCGATGGGAACGGTGATCACCTGGTGCATTTCAGCGAGGCGGGTAAATCGGGTGTCGGTCCGTTCGATCCTGAGCGGCTGGTGGGCGTTGATGAACCGCAGGCTCGTGTTTCTCAGCAGTGTACCCGGGAGCAACCCCGCTTCCGTCAGGATCTGAAAACCATTGCAGACTCCGAAGACCGTCCGCCCCGAACCGGCAAACCGTACCAGTTCATCCATCACAGGGCTGAACCGTGCGATGGCACCGCAACGCAGATAATCACCATAGGAAAAACCGCCGGGGAGCATGATCGCATCGAGATCGCTGAGGTCACGTTCAGTGTGCCAGACCCTGCGGACGTTCTGTTGAAAAAGCCGTTCGAGCACGTCCACGGCGTCTTGTTCCCGATTGGTTCCGGGAAAGACAAGGACTCCCCACTTCACGGTGAGACCCCATCACCGGGGAGCACTCGATAGCTTTCCACATTCTCGTTGTGGAGGAGTTTTTCGGCCATCTCACACGCCTTTTCGAGGGCAGATTCGGCATCGCCGGTGTCGAGGTCGAGGACAATCCTTTTCCCCACCTGGACCTGGCGCACGTCCTGGTAGCCGAGCTGATGCAGAGCGTGCCGGACCGCCTGCCCCTGTGGATCGAGAATGCCTTCTTTCGGCATCACTTCCACAACCACCATCATCCCTGAGCCTCCATGCCCGCTTCCATGGCAAGATGGACTTTGTGCCGTTTCATCAGCGTCGGACCGATGATCAGGTAAAAGATGGTCATCGACCAGACCGCTTCCGCCGGGAAGAAGATAAATGCCACGAAATGGAAGACCCAAAGCCCCCACCAGAGAGTACGCGACATCATTTTCATCGCCGGATGTCCGAATTTCGGAAATGGAATCAGCGACACGGCGAGAAGCGCATAGACCGGCGCAGCGATTTCAGCGACGGGATAGTCCGGAAACCATTTTTGCGACAGGACGACCAGCGAAACGACAGCCAGCGCCGCAACCGGGGAAGGCATACCCTGGAATTCCTTTGCCTCCGGGCTGCGGAGACGGAAACGCAGGAGGCGGAAAACGATGCCGAGGAAGAAGACCCCAGCGGCTGTCCACCGGAGGATGCCGTGCCCCACGGTGGCGATCATCGCCGCAGGTGCGATCCCGAAACTGATCAAGTCTGAAACGGTATCGGCGGTGGCCCCGCGGCCGCTGGCCACTCCAATACGGCGTGCCGTCCATCCATCCGCGAGATCGAGGATGGCACCGGCTATGATCGCATACATGGCAAGCTGAAGGTGACCCCCAAGGATCAACCACAGCGCGAGCAACCCCAGAATTCCATTCCCCATCGTCATCATCATCGGGGCATTACGCACCGGTACCTCCCGCTTCCACCAATTGCGGCTCAGGTTCAGCCTGTGGTTGACGATCAGGATGATCACTCCCGATCTGATCGCCCATTTCCTCCGGCAGCCAATGTCCCAGACGAGTGACACCACCGAACACCGGATCGCCTACTCTGACAATCGGCCGGAAAGGCTTCGGCAGGGTTATCTCCGAGCGGCTGCCGAAACGGACAAACCCGATTCTTTGGCCTGCGGTGAGTAGATCTCCTGCCTCCAAAGGAACGATAACCCGTCGCACCAGAAAACCGGAAATGACCCTGAGTACGACACGGCCATATTCGGTGTCAAGGATGATCCGCTCCTGCTGGTTTTTATCGCCGGCCTCGGGATTGTCGGCACGGAGGAAAATTCCCGGAATGAATTCAGCGTCGAGAACCTCCGATGTCATCGGGGCACGGATGACATGGACGTTCATCGGACTCAAGAAAATGGCGATTTTTGTCGCCCCCCACTGATCCGTGTCAACCGCGACGATGGTACCGTCCGCGGGGGAAACGATCGCATCCGTTTCGGGCACCGGCCTCAATGGATCACGGAAGAAAAACAGCATCGCGAACCAGAACACCAGAAAGAAGACGCTTGGAACGAACCAGCCCGCTCGCTTCGTGGTAACACCGATCAGAGCAAAACTGAAGAAGAGTATCGCCGGGATTGCGATGAACAACAAACCTTCTGGAGCAAACACGGGCTACCCCACGCTTACGATGCGATCAAGAAGTTCCTGATACGCTTTATCGACACCGCCCATATCGTAACGGAAGCGGTCCTTGTCCAACTTCTTGTTGGTCTTCTTGTCCCAGACTCTGCAGGTGTCAGGACTGATCTCGTCTCCGATCAGCAGGCTCTTCTCATGCTTGCCGAACTCAAGCTTGAAATCAACCAGCATCAGGCCACGGCGGTCGAAAAACGATTTGAAGATCGCGTTGACCTTGCTCGCCACACGGGAGATCATCTTCATCTCTTCGGGGGTCGCGTATCCCATGGCGTAGGCGTGATGCTCATTGATCATGGGGTCGCCGAGACGATCATCCTTGAGGAAGTATTCGACAATCGGATACTTGAGGATTTTGCCTTCTTCCAGATTGTAGGTTTTGGCGAGGCTGGCGGTAGCGACATTCCGGACCACGATTTCGATTGGAATCATCTCGAGACGTTTCACTTCCATCTCCGTCTTCGAGATCTTCCGAACGAAATGTGTAGGGACATGGTAATTCTCCAGATACTCGAACATGTATGTGGAGATGGCGTTACAGATCGCCCCCTTGCCTTCGAAACTGCTTTTCTTGGTCCCATTGAAGGCCGTTAAGTCGTCTTTGAAAACCTGGATCAGAACGTTCGGATCCTCGGTCAGATAGAGGAACTTGGCCTTGCCTTCGTAAAGCAGGTCCTTCTTATCCACGCCCAAACCTCCCGTTCTCGCTTTCACTGCTCAGTCTTCCAATCTTAAACGTCTGTAGATGGCGTCCACATGCCGAAGCGCGTGCCTGATGTCAAACACGTTATCAATATTCTTCTGTCCAATGGCCTTAATCAGCTCCCTGTCTGCGAGAGCAGCCTGATGCATCGGGACGCCTCTATCAAGGGCGTCATGAGCGATTCGCTGAACGATCGTGTACGCATCCTCGCGGGTATGGCCGCTCTTCACCAGTTCGAGCAATAATCCTTCGCTGAACACAGCCCCCCCGGTCAGCTCAAGATTCCGAGCGATCGCCTCTTCATCAACAACCAGGTTTTCGACCAAATCCGCAGTCAAGGCCAGAAGGTAATCCAGCGCAATGGTCGAATCCGGCAGGATCACACGCTCCACGGAGCTGTGGGAGATGTCGCGTTCATGCCAAAGAGCGACATTTTCGTAGGCCGCGTGCATGTTCGACCGCAGCAGCCTCGCCATTCCGCAGATCTTCTCAGCGTTGATGGGATTGCGTTTGTGGGGCATCGCGCTGGACCCCTTCTGCCCCTTTTGGAACCCCTCCCGCGCCTCTCCGACCTCCGTTCTCTGCAGGTGCCGCACTTCAAGAGCTATCGATTCAAGAACCGTTCCCACCAATGCCACTGCGGATAGAAAGTCGGCGTGGCGGTCCCGGCTGACAATCTGACTGCTGATTGGCGACACGTTCAACCCGAGGGCGGCGAGCACCTCCTCTTCCATCCCGGGGTCCAGGTGCACGTACAACCCCACCGCACCCGACAGCTTTCCTGTCGAAACATTTTCCCAGGCGTCCTTGAGACGAACCTTCACCCTCGCAAGCTGCTCGTAAAAACGCGCGAATCGAAGACCAAACGTCACGGGTTCCGCATGGACGCCGTGAGTTCTACCGACCGCCGGTAATGCCTTGTACTTGAGCGCTTTTTCCTTCAGAGCAGAAAGCAGAGTGTCACAACCGTGCAGCAACTCCTCACCCGCCTGACGCAACTGCATCGCCAACGCCGTATCCAGCACGTCGGAACTGGTCATCCCCAGGTGGATGAACCGTGAAGACGGGCCGACGTGCTCTGCGACGTTTGATAGAAACGCGATCACGTCATGCTGGACAGTCTGTTCGATCTCGTTGATACGATCCACATCAAAAGCGGCCCTGGAATGAATTTCCGCAAGCGCATCCGCGGGCACAACACCCCGTCTCTCCCACGCCTCCACTACGGCCAGCTCGACGTCGAGCCAGGTGCGGAATTTGTTCTCCTCCGACCAGATGGAGCCCATCTTCGGGCGTGTGTAGCGCTCGATCATTTGGGTCTCGCCTCCAGTTGCAGGGTGACGGTGAGGGTGTCGTTTTTACGGAAGATTTTCATTTTCAAGCGATCGCCGACACGCAAGTCATGGTTATCAAAGTATTTTCTTATTCCCTGGGCATCGGAGATCGGCGCCCCTTCGATCCCGGTGATGATATCCGCTGCCTCGATTCCTGCGCGGGCTCCGGGGCTGTTCTTGTCCACTTCGGTTACGATCACTCCGCCGTTCCCGCTATAGCCGACGCTCGACGCAATCAGCTTGTCAATGTTCTGAACGTAAAGACCGGTCCAGAAATCACGGTCGACGCTCCCTCGTTCACGCAGTTCATTGACAACATCCCGAAGAACGGATGCCGGCAGCGCGAAACCGACGCCAACGGAACCGCCGCTGCCGCCGGTAAAGATGAACGTGTTGACACCCATGACCTCCCCGAGGACGTTGACCAGCGGACCTCCCGAATTGCCGGGATTGATGGCGGCGTCGGTCTGGATCATATTCCTGTAGAGGCGGCCATCCTCCTGCCGCTCGAAGTTTCTACCCATGGCAGAAACGACTCCGACACTCACCGAGGCCTGATCGTTGACCTTGAAAAGTCCGAAGGGATTTCCAATGGCGATCACCCACTCGCCAACGAGGATGTTGTCTGTCGGGGAAATCTTCAGAAAGGGCAGATCCTTGCCGTCCACTTTGACCAGGGCGATGTCGGTGTCATAATCCGTGCCGATGACCTCGGCGTTCATCGATTTGCCATTCTCAAAGGTAACGACGATTTTACTGGCCATGTGAACGACGTGTTCATTGGTCACGACATACCCGTCAGGACTGATGACAAATCCCGAACCGAGGTTTTCAACTTTCTGCTTGTACGTTTGTTGCGGAATGTTGAAAAAATTCCTGAAGAACGGATCGTTGAACATCGGATTGACAGCCCGGTATTCCCGAACCTGGGTAACTGTGATTCCGACGACCGCCGGTTCCACCTTCCGGATGACCTCGGTAATCGCCGTATGCCGGTTGTTGGAAATCTGATCGAGCGTCTCCGTGCGTGATACAGCTCGAGCGCTGTCGGAGGTCGGCAGCGGAGCGGAAGGGGTCGCCAGGGGACGGTCAGGCATGATTTGCTGAACCGTATCCACGGAGTCCCGGTTGGATCCGTTCTCACGTTCCAGCCAGGCACCAAACCGGATGAGCCCCATCGCTGCTCCCCCAATCAGCAGTCCGAGGATGAATCCTCTGATGACCGGGCCTTTCACTTGGGAACCTTCTCCCAATCCTGTAGAAACTTTTCGAGGCCGATATCCGTCAAGGGGTGTTTGAGAAGCTGCGCGATCACCTTGAACGGAACCGTCGCGACATCCGCTCCCATCCTGGCAGCCTGTACCAGGTGGATCGGGTGGCGAACACTCGCCACAAGGACTTCAGTGTTGAACGGGTAATTTCCATAGATATCAATGATCTGTTCGATCAGCTCCATACCTTCCGTGCTGATGTCATCGAGACGCCCGATGAACGGACTGATGTAGGCGGAGCCCGCTTTCGCCGAGAGCAACGCCTGCATCGGGCTGAAACAGAGGGTATTGTTAACCTTGATACCCTCGTCCGCGAGAGCCTTCGTCGCCTTCAAGCCTTCCATGATCAGGGGAATCTTAACGACGACATTCGGTCCCATTTTCACCAGATTGTGGGCTTCGTCCATCATTCCCTTGAAGTCCGTGGCCACGACCTCGAGCGAAACCGGGCCGTCCACCTCGGCGAGAATTTCTTTGGCGACTTCGAGGAATTTCTTTCCCGTTTTGGCTACCAGGGATGGGTTTGTCGTCACCCCGTCAAGGACACCCAACGCTTTCGCTTCCCGAATTTCCTGGATGTCGGCGGAATCGATGAACAGCTTCATGGTGTTGTACCCCATGGTGATAGTCCCGGACGATCTCCCTCGTCGTCCGTTGGATACCGCACACGCAACAGCGCCAATCCTTCCGGTGGTGCGGGAACTCCCGTACGACCCGTTCCCGTTTCAATCAACTCCCGCACGTTTTCAAAACTCAGTCTTTCCGCGCCCATTTCAACGAGCGTTCCAACAATCGTACGCACCAGCCGCCGAAGAAAGCGATCCGCGGTGATGCGAACAAGCCAGCCATCCTCCTGACGAATCCACTCGATGCTGCGCATCTCGCAAACCGGGTCATCAACCGGATCCGGCTTTGTGGACAGCACGGTAAAGTCATGCATGCCCATCAGCAGCGAGGAGGCTTTCTGCGCACGTTCCGAATCCCATCCAAATGGAACGCACCATCCGTTCAACCGTCCGAACACCCCCGGCTCATCGAGCAACCGGTACCCATAGATCCGTTCATAAGCCTGGTAACGGGCGTGAAAACTCTCTTCAACCTGCCGCGCTCTCCAGACTCGAATCCCCGGAGGGAGCAGCGCATTCACACCTTTCAGAAATATCCGCTCGTTGCGATCCTCCGGGACGTCGGCGTGAGCCACCTGTCCAACGGCATGAACACCGGTGTCCGTCCGCCCTGCGCCTGTTAAACGTACTTCACGCCCGCCGTAAAAGGACGTCAACGTTTTTTCAAGAGCCCCCTGGACTGTGGGGACATTCGGTTGTACCTGCCATCCCTGGAACTGCGCACCGTCATATTCCAGATTCAGCCGCAACCTCATCGAACGACTCCCCCGAACCAGATCAGCCAGGGCAAAGACGCCGCTGCCGTCGCGAATGTCTCCCACCCACCCCACGTGGATGGATCGATGGAGGTTCTCTTTCCTGCTGGGTCGTATCCACGCAGGACAAGAGTTTCCGCGATGTCATCACTTCTCCTCAACCCGGATGCGAGGACGGGGATGAAAAGCGGTATCCACGCTTTCACCCTGCCCACGGCGCCGGTGCCCGGCGACCAGCCTCGCGCCAGCAACGCCTTGCGAAGGGTCAGCGCCTCTTCAAAGAGAGTCGGCACAAATCGCAGCGCCAATGCGAGCACGAGAGTGATAGTGCCCACTGGAACCCCGATTTTCGACAACGGGCGTCCCAACGATTCCAGGGCACGTATTCCTTCGAGCGGTCCGATTGTCAACGATACCGCGGCACCGAGAATCATCACAGCCGCCAGTCGTCCGGAAAACAGAGCGCCTTTCGCAGCCCCCTCAAGGGTCAGCCGCCACCCGGTTAACGGCATTTCCCAAAGCACGTGTCCAGGTGTTGAAAAACCATGCACAACCAATGTAATCAACAACATCCAGCTTAACGCGGCCATCGCCGCCCGCAATCTGCCGAAGGGAGGTTTCGCAAGAATCAAGCCAACGATGGAAACGGTCGCACAACTCCACAGAGAAGGCCCCCAGGGCAACATCATCAACCCAAGAGCAAGCAGGACGGCAGAAACGATCCGTGCCCTCGCATCAAGCCGTATTTCCGTTTTCAAACCGGATTTCCCCATCGGATAGGCGAATATAGGTGGGCTCTTCGGAGCGTGCAATCAACCAACCTCGCCGCTTCCTCCCGCACGAGACGTTCACAAAAATACCGGAATGGTCCAGAGAGGCTGATTCGGCACCAAACTAAGAAAAAAGTCACTGGACGCACGACAGGAAAAGCGGCCTCTTTCAGAGGAGCTCGAAACGGACAACCAGACGATTCACGGTACGAGCATTACTTCCTGATGACGGCCACTTTTCCGGTGATGCTGTTTCCCCCGGAGCCGGTGACGACGATTAGATAAACGCCGCTCGCCACCCAATCGCCTGAGCTGTTCTTCCCATTCCAACCGTTGAGTGCGGCTGATTCAAAACTGAGTTCCTGGATCAAACGGCCTGACGGTGTATAAATACGCACTTTTGCACCCGCGGAAAGACTGGTGCTGGAGAACAGCAATGGTCCATTCCCTCCGTTGCCGACGAGGAGTGGTTGTGGCGCAATCACAATCTCCTGTGGCTGATCCGCAAAATTTCGAAAGGGTGTAGTGACAATACTGATTCCCTGGGTCGTCCCCAACCAGGCTTCACCTGTTTTGGGATTCAACGCAATTGCATCCACCTGATCCGTGACCAGCGGGCTCGGATACGGACCCTTGTCGGTCGTGTAATTTCGAACCCAGGTGTAACGATCACGCCCAAGCACCGATACTCCGAAATCGGTCGCGACCCAAATCTGGTCGAGAGGATCCACCGCGACGGAAAAGGAAAACGTTGAGACTGCTCCGGCAATTCCAACGGGTTCGAGCAGGTTCAACGGTTGTTGAACATCAAGTGAGTAGAGGCCGTTCGGGGTCGCCATCCAAAGGATGCCTTCCTGATCGAAGGCCATGTCGGCGATATAGGAGATCTCCTGCCAGGTGAATTTCTGGAATGAATCATCGGATGGATCTGTTGGCGTGCCCGCCGGGTCGTACACCATCAGAGATGGTTGCCTGGAAAACATCCACATATCCTCGCGCGGGTATCCGATCCAGACCCGTCCCTGTTCATCCACTGCCAGCGTTCCCACGCGGCCGTCGTTCATGCCTTCAGCCGGTCCGAACCGAATCCAGTCATAGGGATCACGGGTTTCCGGGTTCTCTTTCAACCATTCGGCGGGAACATAGAGCAATGCGTTTCCATCATAAGGGACACCATTAGCCAACCACAGGCCACCCGAGGGATCCGCGGCAAAATCCAGCACGTTAAGGAACGGATCCGAATCATTGCTGCTGTAACCCTGGAGTGGACTGTTGTGCCGGTCATAATGGACGACAGTGTCAGTTACGGCCGATAGTCGTGCGATCACATGCAATCCATCACCGTAGGAACCCACCCAAGCCGCGCCCGACTGATCGATTGCGATGGCCGGCAGGGAGTAATTCATTGTAAACGCACCACTTGGTGAGTTATACTTTGTAAAGGACGTCCAGGTGCCATTGTGCAGCCGGTATACACCCGCAAGATTCGTACGATTCGCTGTTAACCAGACATCCCCATCCGCCGCAATGACGATTCCACCGATTCTGTCCGCACCGATTGTGTTCGGTCGGACCAGATCCCATCCTTCGGGGTCACGGATGAGCAATCCGCCGGGGCCATCGCTTCCCGCCTCCGTTCCCGCCCAAAGCCGATTCCCGGTCGCAACTAAACCTTGCGTCTGGAAAAGCAGGGGATCGGCGACCAGGATATCACCCTGTCCATTGCTGTCAAAGAGGTGCAACCCATTCCACCTTGTAACCGCGACACTGTCATCATCAAAGAAGGCTACTCCACTGATCCCCCAGACGGATCCAAAGCGTACAAACGACACCCCATTGAATGTCCACACTCGCGTGTTTGCGGAGAGAAAGAGAGTATCCTCAACCACCTTCAACAAAGTGGTGCTCCCAGCATCTTCAGGTGAGATTCCGAGATCGGCAACCCAATCGTAGAATTGCCAAGCCGACGGATTTCGCAGATCGTCGTCAAGCGATCCGCGAACGACTCCCCGATCGCTGCCGACAAAAACCTGGTTGCGCCACACTGTGGTTTCCGTGAACTCTACGGATGAAGTCCACGACGCAAGCTGGCGGTACGTTTGACGCACTACCCAACGATCTGTCATATCTGAAACTGGTTCAAGGCGGGACAGGCCGATGTTGGTAAGAACCCAGGCGATGCCGTTGCGAAGTTCGATATCTTTCAGATCTGTGACGTCTGCGTTTTCAGAAAAATCGGAGATCGTTGCAACAACCTTCTCTCGGAGGGGATCGAAGAGGTTGATCGAGCCGTCAGAGAAACCGAGCCACAGCCGCGCATGAGTGGAATCCCAAGCAAGCTCCTTGACGGTTAATCCTGTGAGCCCGGCGTCCCGGTTGAACAGTTTCATTTCCCCGCTGGATGCCACAGTCATCAACAGGCCGCCATCGGCGCCGCACCAGACAGTATCACCTACGGCAACAAGTTCATCGATACTCCATCCTGAAGTGACTGTCCGCCATGTGTCCGCATGACCGGGAGTCCAGAGCAGCAGTATCCCGCTCACTCCCAGGATGGCAGAAATGAGATAACGCCTTTTTCTACAGGTCATTGAACCGCCTGATTACAGTTGAGAGTACAGGTTGACCATTTCAACGGCGGATTGAGCGGCGTCAAAGCCACGGTTGCCGGCTTTCGTTCCCGCACGTTCAATTGCCTGTTCGATCGTTTCCGCAGTCACGATTCCAAAGATAACGGGGATTTTCTCGCTCATCCCAAGCTGCGCGAGCCCTTTTGCCGCTTCCGCGGAAACGAGATCGAAGTGCGATGTTGCTCCTCGAATCACAGCTCCGAGGCCGATCACCGCATCGAACTTGCCGCCTTGAGCCATCCGGCGCGCCGCAGCGGGAATCTCGAAAGATCCCGGCACCCAAACGACTGTGATGTCGGCGTCTTTTGCGCCCATCCGGGTCAATCCGTCCAGCGCACCTTCGAGGAGTTTCCTCGTAATGAATTCATTAAACCGGCTGACGACGATCCCGAATTTCTTGCCATCAGCATTCAACTTGCCCTGCAGTACGTTCGGCATGGAAGCCTCCCCCTGTCACGCATTATGGATCAGGTGACCCATTTTCTCTCGTTTTGTTTTCAGGTAATCCCGATTAAGGTCGTTCGGCCGGATTTCGATCGGCACGCGTTCCACCACCTCCAGCCCGTATCCGGAAAGCCCGACGATCTTCTTCGGGTTGTTCGTCATCAGCCGTATTTTGCGCACTCCAAGATCACGTAGAATCTGGGCTCCGACGCCATATTCACGCAGGTCAGCCTGGAACCCGAGCAGGACGTTCGCCTCGACCGTATCATGACCAAGATCCTGAAGCTGGTACGCTTTTAACTTTGCCTCGAGCCCTATTCCACGCCCTTCCTGGCGCATGTAGAGGAAAACTCCCTTCCCCTCCTTTTCGATCATGTGCAGGCTTTCATCACGCTGTTCACCACAGTCACAGCGCTTGGAACCGAAAACGTCTCCTGTCAGGCACTCGCTGTGAACGCGGACGAGCACGGACTCCTCCGGACCCCACTCTCCTTTGACCATCGCAACATGTTCTTTTCCACTCTCCAATTCGCGAAAATGGATGATGCGGAAATCGCCGAATTTGCTCGGAAGCGGAACATTCACTCTGCGTTCGACAAGACGCTCGGTGCGTTGACGGTATTCGATCAGGTCACGGATCGTGTACATCCGCAGGCCAAATTTCTCCGACATCTCGGCGAGTTGGGGAACGCGGGCCATGGTGCCGTCTTCATCCATGATCTCGCACAGCACTCCCATCGGTTTCAGACCGGACAGGTGTGCAAGGTCCGTTGAGCCTTCCGTATGCCCCGCGCGGCGAAGCACCCCACCCCGTGCCGCGATGATCGGATGGATGTGGCCCGGCCGTGCGAAATCCTCGGGTTTTGTTTCTGGATCCGTCGCCTTGATGATCGTTTTGCTTCTGTCGGCGGCGCTGATCCCAGTGCTTGTCAATCCGACGGCGTCAATCGTTACCGTAAACTGTGTGCCATGGAGTGCGGTGTTTTTCTCAACCATCGGCAAGAGATCCAGCTCCTCCGCACGCTCCCGGGTGACCGCCAGACAGATCATTCCGCGGCCGTACTTGGCCATGAAATTAACCGCCTCCGGTGATGCTTTTTCCGCGGCGATAATCAGATCGCCCTCGTTCTCCCGGTCCTCATCATCCACGAGGATGATCATCCGTCCCTGACGGATATCCTCAATCGCCAGCTCAATGGGACTGAAGGGATTACGGGCGTCGCTGGAATTCAACCTGCCGGACTCGCTGCTCTCGGAACCGTTGCCGTCCACGCTGTCGACTCTCTCGTTTGCCTGCAACATCTCCTTTTCATCCTCCAGAAACGGGCGGCACACTTCGCTCACCCGGCAACATTTCAGTTATCGATCAAGTGTCGGACAGGCCAAATCCTGCCTCGATCAGTTTTTCCAACGTTACCCCTTCGCCTCGAACGTGCGGATTCAACATGCGAGCGACGTACTTGGCGATCAGATCCCACTCCACATGAAGGCGGTCTCCCGGTTTCCCCGATGATAGAGTTGTCTTCGCAAGGGTGTGCGGAATGATCTCAACCTCAAACCAGCCATTGCCAAGCCTCGCCACAGTCAGACTGACACCGTCAATGGCGATGCTGCCCTTTTCCACCACAAAGGCGGCGTTTTCCTGCGGCAACTCGAAGCGAAGCCGCCGGGAATCCTGAAGCTCGCTGACGGACAGCAGCCGGATCATCCCGTCAACATGTCCCTGCACGAGATGGCCGCCAAGCCTGTCCGTCGGACGCATCGCCCTCTCCAGATTTACCGGATCGCCTGGTCGCAGTTCCCCGAAACGGGTCCGTTGCAGGGTTTCGCGGACCGCTTCAACGGTGAAAATGTGGGAATCGAAAGCGACTACCGTCTGGCAGGCTCCCGATACGTTGATGCTGTCGCCGATCTTCAAGTCGTCGAGGACAGCCTTCGCCTCAATCGCGAGCACCGCGGAATCGCCGCGCGGTGACAGCGAACGGACCTTCCCAACCTCCTCGACGAGTCCTGTAAACATCAACGGTCCTCCCCGCTGTATGTGACACGCGCCGCGATGAG
>JAZDLX010000033.1:0-6999 GCA_043801585.1 bacterium
CGGATTATTGTGAGGGTGTCGTAATGGAAGCACGTGGAAATTCCATTTCTCTGTTGCTCGTCGACAACGATCCCGAATTCCATTCATCAGCTCGAACGTTGCTGAAAGCGGGGTTTCGAGTTCGCGCCGTCAACGGGCTGCAGTCCGCAGAACGGGAGTTGCTGCGGGAAAAACCCGACTTGCTGATTCTGGATATTGCCGCCGGTGGAATACAGACTCTTCGCGTATTGCGGAAAAATGCACCAGATCTCGCCGCGATCATCCTCGCGCGTCATTCCACCACACCTGACCATTTGAAGGTCGCTAGTGGTGGCCCGATTGTGTTCATTGCCAAACCGGTCAACCTTGATGAACTTGTAGCGACAATTCGCCATATCGTCTCCGAGAAAGCGGGAGATCAGGGCTACCGTGAACATACCGTGTGTGATCTGATGGTCTCCGCGGATTTCTACCCCCGCATTTACGCACATGAATCCGTGTCCAAAGCCGTCACTGTGCTGGCAAAAGGGATGTTCCGTGGCGGCGAAGACGATATCCGGACACGGTTGCGCTCCGCACTTGTGTTCGATCGCCAGAGTCATTTTATCGGAATGATTCGCCTCAACGATCTGCTCTCATACTTGGAACCTCCGATGGCGACGGAAAGTGGATCCGTTCCCTACACAGGCCTGTTTCATGTCCAATGTCGGCATCTCATGCGTCAGACCATCGGGGAGGTAATGACCAAACCCGTCACAGTACAGGCGGACGTTCCCTTGATGGAAGCCGTCCACCTGATGGTGATCCACCATCAGATCAACCTTCCAGTGTTGGAGGGGAACGAGCTGGTTGGGGTGATACGGGACAAGGATATTCTCATGGATGTTGCGGGCGAATTGGGTCTGCTCGAAGATGAATGAGAGTCTATTCTTCTTGTGTCTTGGAGCTGTAGTGATTCCGAAGGACTTGCGTGATGGTCTCTAGGAGAAAATAGAACTTACCGTCGGAAGGGAAGTTGCTTGACTCTACACCCATAAGTTGATAATTTAAGCTCTATTGATGTGCTAGCTTTGATGAAACCCAAAGTATTGTGTTTATCCGTAATGCGAGTGTTCAACTATGAAAAATCGTGGAGTTGTGTATCTTACTTTCTTACTCTGCTTATCCCTACAGAACAGCAGTTCGCTTGGAGATCCCCCGGAACAATCTGTTGACCTCACGATAGCATTATTCCCAGCTTTTTCCAGCACACCAGAATTATCTTGTATGGATGCTTCACTTGCTTATGGGGTAAGACTGTTCTTGGGCCAACAGTTTATAATTGAATCGTATACTGAACCTAACTCTTTAGATGCTATCACTTTTAATACGTTGTTGGACAAGGAGAAAGAAGTGCTTATTCAGCATTTCCTTGTTCGAAAAAACCTTGAATACGCAGTTACATCGGAATTGTCGAAACATGGATATGAATATGAAGTAGTTTATCATGTTTATCGCTTACAAAACGGAAAACTTAGAGAAGAATTCAATTTGCGGAAAGTTAGCGGTAATCTTACTAATGCCCTAATAGATTCTCCCAAATCACTTTCCTTGCAGTTGCATAAAAAACTTTCTGGCAATCATTCCATCGATAAAAGCGAGGAGATTAAGATTAGTCCGGAAAAATGATGAATATTGTAGTAAACAGGGTGACGGTTACTCAATTATTGAACATATTTAAGGCGATAATCCTACAATAATGTGTTTTAGAGTAGTTGATGGTTTTTAGGCGAATGTGTTATCGACGCCCAATAACATGAATATCTTGAAGATTCTGATGATCTTCTTGATTAAGCGCTTCATTCGGCCTATTAAGATTCGTCTATTGGGTATGAATCTTATAAAGCGATTAAATGCAAGAATGATGTGGAACGATAGGACAAGCCTAAATATTCACCGTCTCTTATAATGGCATGGAAGGCTATCTTTACAGGATTATCTGATCATGTTTAGGAATTAGCGGGCCATCCATGCCGTCTATTTTGATTTATGGGTTGTTAACTTTGGAAACATGATGATGAATGTTTAAAAGTCACCTTTTTAGTAATTGTTCTGGCATCTGTTGAGGCAACGTGCAAAAGCATTAGAAGTCGATAAGGAACGTTTTGCGAATTTCTTGGCTCCGAGAGCCTTCGGGCTTTTGGTGATAGGGAACACATATATGACAGCCTGGTCAATTGTATTCTTTGATCTGTCAGCAATTTGTTCTCTGTAGTCTGATTTTTATTGCTTGACTTGTGATAGACGCTCGTCGAAATTGATCTCTTTACGACGGCATCGCGTTATTTCGTAATCAAGCCTGCACGGGCAACCGATTTGGATGGCTGTGTAAGGTGTGGTCCGTACTGATCGCGACAAATTAGAAAGTGATCGCACGTAGGAGATTTCGGATGTACTCGCTTTTTCGTCGTCACCTGAAATCTTTCCTTGTAGATGCTCTCGCTCTGTTTCTCTCGTTCTGGGGTGCATTCTTCCTTTGGAAACTTGCTGATTTGCCCACCGCTAATCAGGGTATTATCTCTCTGCTCATTTTCAATCAATTCGCTCTGATCGCTCTGTTGGTTCAATCAACAGTATTTCTCTGGGAGGGTGTCTACTCCATCAAGGGAAGCTATCTGGAGTATGCCTCAGCCAGCCGCATTCAACGGGGATTGTTGCTCACTCCGTTGCTACTGTTCCTTGTTTCACTGATTGCTGGTTTCGGGCAGATCAACAAATTCCTGCTTCTTACCGGAGTTGTGTTGAATCTTATCATGAACCCTGTACTGCGGTCGCTGCTGGGCATCCATGATCTCCCAACCTTTGACAAAGCCCGGATTCAACGTCGAAAATTGATCATTCTCGGCAACGGTGTCGCCGGAGAATGTCTGCTACGCCGTGTCATTGACACCCACTCAAACCGTTACGATCTCGTAGGTTTCCTTGAGCGCACTCCCGAGCGTGTTGGCACGCATATCTTGACCAACAGCAAGGAGATCCAGGGGAAAGCCGAGGTGCTCGGTACCTATGATGATTTCGACGAATTGCTGGAGAGCAAATCTCCCGACGAAATCTGGATCAACGATCTTTCGATTCAACCTGACAGATTGGAAGGACTGATTCAATCCTGCAGAAAGAAAGATGTGGAGGTTTCCCTGGTACCCTCTCTGGGGCAGTATCCTCCCCAATCCCTGGAAGTGGAGATGCTGGACTTCGTCCCAATCCTTCGTCCTCGCAGGATCTCCAAACGGCCTCTGTATGAAGCTGTCAAGCGGGTCTTTGACCTCGTCGCTTCGTCGCTGGTCTTGATCGTGCTGTCGCCTGTTGTCGTTCCGATTCTGGTTGGGGTCAGGATTGGATCCGATGGTCCGATCATTTTCCGCCAGAAGCGTGTCGGAGAGAGGGGCAAGCTGTTTACAATGTACAAGTTCCGTTCAATGTACTCGTCGGCTAGTCCTTACAACCTCAGTCCGAATTCACAGGATGATGAGCGGATTACACCGATCGGAAGATTTCTGCGCCGGACGTCTCTGGACGAATTACCACAGTTGCTGAACGTGATCAAAGGGAATATGTCGCTCGTCGGACCACGTCCTGAAATGCCATTTATCGTTGAACAGTACAATGACCTGCAACGGATCCGATTAGCGGTAAAACCCGGAATCACGGGTCTCTGGCAACTGTCGCTGGATCGCACACTTCCGATTCATCTGAATCTTGATTACGATTTGTATTACATCCACAATCGTTCTCTGCTTCTGGATCTGACGATTCTCTGGCGTACGTTGTTCCTTGCCATGCGAGGTATCTGAGGGACTGGATGAAGCAATTCGCTGTCCTGCAGTTCTGCCTTTACATCATATGTGTGTCACTGAGCCGGTAGTTCCCTAGTGAAGTTCCCCTCCCCCGGGAGGAGAGGGGAATCGTGTATTCTGCTGGAGGAGGTAGCAACATTGGCAAATAAGCTTCATGTATTATCTGTTGTTGGTGCGCGCCCAAGCTTTGTCAAAGTCGCGCCGATTGCCCGCGCTCTCAAGAAGCATAACCATATCAAACATACGATTATCCACACCGGGCAACATTACGACAAGGATATGTCTGCGTCCTTCTTCGAGGTGATGGAAATACCCAAGCCGGACTTTGACCTCGGAGTGGGTTCCGGATCTCACGGCGCAATGACCGGTGCGATGATGCGGGAGCTCGAACAGATCCTTATCAGTATCAGGCCCGATTGGATCATCACCTACGGAGCGTCGAATTCCACTCTTGCCGCTGCTCTGACCGCCGCAAAGCTGAACATGAAGTCGGCTCACATCGAGTCCGGCCTTCGCTCCGGAGATATGAGTATGCCAGAGGAGATCAATCGCAAAGTGGCGGATGTCCTCAGCACTATTCACTTCGTCACGGAACAAGCGGCGGTAAACAATCTTCTTCATGAAGGTATTTCAAAGGAGAAAATTCACCTCGTCGGAAATGTCATCATCGACGCTCTCATCACCTTTTTGCCGAAGATTGAACAACTGCGGGCGTGGAATGATTTCGGAGTGGAAGAGGGGAGCTATCTCGTTGCGACCATGCATCAACCCTACAACGTCGATGACAAGCATCGTCTGAAACAGTTGGTTGGGGAATTGCTTGAAATCGAAAAAACCATCCCGATTCTTTTTCCGCTTCACCCCAGGACCTCGATGCGCCTGCAGGACTACGGCCTGATGGAGCTCCTTATGGCCAGCAAGGATGTGAGGATTACGGCACCGCAGGACTATCTCCATTTCCTCTCGCTAATCCGGGGAGCGCGTGGCCTGATTACCGATTCAGGCGGAATCGCGGAAGAGACGACCTATCTTGGCGTTCCCTGTCTCACCCTTCGGCCCTCGGTCGAACGGCCCGTGACGGTGGAACTTGGCACCAACGAGCACCTTTCCACCGAGAAGGGAGCTGTGATAGAGGCGGTCACAAAACTTCTCGGCGGCCACTGGAAGAAAGGGGAGATACCGCCCTTCTGGGATGGTAAGTCCGCCGAACGGAGCGTGAAAATACTGCTCTCCCAATGAGGATCCATCGAGGTTTAAAAAGTCTGCTGTGATATGCTTTTGAAGGTACAATGACCTGTCTTGACGGCAGGTCATTTTCGTGCTAATTGTGCATCCAAATGGCTGTTAGCAGTTCGTTTTTGAATCTCCATTCTTGCGGCTGTTTCGTTGTACTTTCTACACATCTGAATAGCTCTGTCAGAGGAGGCGTTGTATGGATTTCGCTGCTCAGCTTAAAGTGGCATTCCAGCAGAAACGTGCAAAAGTCGGTGTGGTGGGTTTGGGTTATGTCGGCCTTCCCATGGCGCAACTTGCCGCAGAGAGTGGATTCCATGTTACAGGAGTCGATGTCAATCCCGATCGCGTTCAGCAGGTCAACAGGGGAGAAAGCTATATCCTGGACGTTCCGACCACTGTGTTGAAACCGCTGGTTGAACAGGGACTCATCAAGGCAACCACGGATCATTCCTCCATGGCGGACGTGGACGTTGTTCTCATTACCGTCCCGACCCCTTTGAATAAAACAGGTGATCCCGACATGGGATATGTTGTTGCCGCTCTGGATAGCCTGAAACCGCATCTCCATCAGGGCATGTTGATTGCCCTCGAGAGCACGACCTATCCCGGAACGACGGTTGATCTGTTTCAGCCTGCTGTCAGAGAAGCAGGGTTCACGGAGGGGGGGGATATTTTCATCGCTTTCAGCCCCGAGCGGGTGGACCCCGGCAACCCAACCTACGGGACAAAAAACACCCCAAAAGTTGTGGGTGGATTGACGTCCGCAGGCACCGAAGTCGCCGTGGCTTATTACCGGGAGGTGGTTGATCGCGTTGTGCCTGTCTCCTCAGCAACGGCGGCGGAGATGGTCAAGATCTACGAAAACACCTTCCGCGCCATCAACATCGGACTGGTGAATGAGCTCGCGATCATCTGCAACCTGCTCGGTCTTGACGTCTGGGAGATCGTCGAAGCTGCGGGCACAAAACCCTTCGGATTCATGCCTTTCTACCCCGGACCCGGACTTGGCGGCCACTGCATTCCGGTCGATCCGGGATACCTCGCCTGGCGGATGAGAACGTTGAAATACAAAACCCGGTTTATCGAGCTCGCCACGGAAGTGAACAGCAAGATGCCGGAATGGGTCGTCACACGTGTCATGGAAATGCTGAACGATGCGGGGAAGGCCATCAGGAATTCCAACATCCTTCTGCTGGGAGTTTCCTACAAGAACGACATCAACGATCTTCGCGAATCACCCGCAATCGACGTCTATGAACTGCTTCAGCACCGGGGAGCGAATGTCCGCTATCACGATCCTTACTGCCCGACGATGCAGGTCGATCATGGGATGGCGGAGAGTGTGACATTGAATGCCACAACTCTTCGCAAACAGGATTTGGTGTTGATTACAACGGGACATCGGAAGCTGGTTGACTATGCGCTTGTCCTGCAGAAGGCGGCCCTGATCTTCGATACTCGCAATGTGACACGAGGGATGAAAGGCAAAGCCAGGGTGATTTACTTGTAAACCGGGAGCGTCCGGAAATATACGAGGTAGTTGAGAACATCCATGTGTGGGATCATCGGATACGTTGGTGGTCGTGCGGCGACGCCGATTCTGTTAAACGGGTTGAAGCGTCTTGAGTACCGCGGGTACGACAGCGCGGGGGTGGCTCTGCTTGAGGGGCGTGAGGTGCGCGTCATCAAGAAGCAGGGGAAGATCGCGGTGCTTGAAGGGCTTCTTGGCGAGAGTGAGGCGAGCGCGGCGACGGTGGGGATCGGGCACACGCGGTGGGCGACGCACGGTGCTCCGAACGACGTCAACGCGCACCCGCACCTGTCGGGGTCGGGCAAACTGGCGCTGATCCACAACGGGATCATCGAGAACTACGGTGAGCTGAAGAAGACGCTGTTGGAGAAGGGGTACGCGTTCACCTCGGAGACGGACACGGAGGTGCTGGCGAACCTG
>JAZDLX010000123.1:0-7734 GCA_043801585.1 bacterium
GTTGTTTTTCCTTCGTTATTAATCATTATTCTAATAAAGCTACCAACATGACACGTTTCATTTATTATTAAATTATCCTTCTTATAAGGTTCTTTATTTGAATAATATACTTTTATTTTTGGTTTAATTATGCATGGTAAAATAAAATCACGCAAAAGTGTAAATACTAATGCAATAATAGCTATACAGATCGATAACACTTCAATCAAATGTATCGAAGCAACAGAGTATTCCATTTTATCCTCCTATTATCTAATCCGCCGCGCTCCCACATACCGTTTGCTGTAGTAGGGGCTGGAGAGCTTGTCGATGGTGACACCGTCGGAGTTGCTGGCGTGGGTGAAACGGTTGCCGCCGAGGTAGATGCCGACGTGAGAAACTCCGGTGCCGTCGGTGTTGAAGAAGACGAGATCACCGCGCCGGAGCTGGTTGCGCTCGATGGGGCGGCCCTTGCCATACTGAGTCCGGGCTGTCCGTGGGAGATTGATTCCATAGACCGTTTTATACACCGCGCAGACATAACCGCTGCAATCGACGCCCCGGTCGCGGGTGTTGCCTCCCCAGGCGTAGGGTGTCCCCCACCAAATGTTCACCTGCCGGTCGAGCGCGTCATTGCCACCGGTGGGAACCGGTGCCTTGCGGGTTTTCGCTCCTGTGGTTTTTGCGGTTTTTTTCGAGGACGGCCGTTTGCCCTCGTCGCGTTTTTCCGTCTTGCCACGCTCGCCGCTGTAGGTCGGATGGGGGCGCATCCCGGCGCAGCCTCCGGTGAACAGCGCCGCCAGCAGGATCAAAATTCCCAATCCAGCGGGCACCATCCGTTTTCTCCACGGATCAGCGCGCATCGAGCGCCTCGCGAAGCTGTTGAATCAGGTTCAGGCGCACCGTCTGCTGTTCAAGACTGCGGTCGGCGTCATGCACGAGAAACGCATCGACGATCCCGTCGATTCGCCGTGAGACCCTCGCCGCGCGAACATCGAGCCCCTCCCCCGTGAGCACCGAACAGAGGCGGTAAAGCAGCCCGATGGAATCCGGTCCGGAAACGTCAACCATGTATCCTTCGGGATGGGGTGTGATCGTGATGTCCGACTCGACGAGCGCGGCAGGCGTCCGGTCGAGGCGGCGGGTGCGGCGGTGACGGTTCAGCAGCGTTTCCATCGTCACCTTTCCCTCTGCGATTTCCTTCCAGAGCGTGGAGATCGAGTCGAGGCGCTCTTCGAGGGGTACCCCCCCGGGCTGTGTGTCCTCGGCGCGGAAACGGTCAATAACGACGCCGTCGGGACGGGTGAAAATCCGCGCCTCACGAATCCCGATCCCCTGTGTCACCAGCAGTCCCGCGATGTCCGCCAACAGCCCGACGCGGTCCCAGGTGATCAGGGTGAGGACGATGTATCCCTCGCGTTTCTCGATCAACCAGCGAAAGTCGATTCCCTTGCGCAGTGCCTCCACCGCACGCACGTGTTCCGCGATTTCCACGGCGGGAACGGCGCGGCGATACTCCTCGCGCATCGATTCGATAAATCCCCGGGCTCGCCCTTCATCCCCTCCGAGCAGCGGAGCGACACGGCTCGTCTCCTCGGCGATACTCGCCGGACGCACTTTCCGTCCCTGCGCGAACCACTCCCGCGTTTCCAGGTAGAGTTCCGCCAGAAGATGCCCTTTCCACGTCGTCCAGACCCGTCTGCTGACCGCCGACAGGTCGCAGATGGTGAGCAGGTACAACGCTTCCAGGGTTCTCCGGTCGCCTACCTCCTCGGCGAAATCCGCGAGTACGCTGGGGTCCTTGGAATCCCGGCGGAAGGCGACCTGCTCCATGCGCAGGTGGAGACGGACGAGGCGCGAGACATCCCCCACCCACTCCTCCAGACCGACCCGCGTCAGACCGCGGCGTGCCATTTCCGCGCCGACCTGGGAGTGGTCGCCGGAACGGCCTTTCGCGATGTCATGGAGCAGCACCGACAAATAGACGAGCGGCCGATCCTCGAACGTCTGCCAGAGGCTGACCGGCAATCCCTCCGGTTGGTCGCCGGAGAGGGTGTCCAGCCGTTCGAGGGCGCGCAGGGTGTGCTCGTCCACGGTGTAGGTGTGATAGTAGCTGCCGGTGCTCAGTCCTGCGACCTCACGCCACTCCGGCAGCCATGCGCCAAGCGCGTCCAGTTCATCCAGCCGCCGCATTCTCGCCGCAAAACCTTTGGGAAGATGCAGCCATCGCCGAAGCGGTTCGCGCCATTCGCCAGGTCTGGGGGAGGCCACACGCACGGATTCAAGCTGGCGGCGCAGACGGTGACGGTCACGGCCCGAGAGCAGTACACCGAGACGCTCCCCTGCATCTATCAGATCGAACAGGTGCGTGGGCGACTCCGCCACCCTGCGGACCGTGGCGTCGTCAAGCTCGAGGAATCCCCCTCGCGTCTGAAGGCCCGAAAAATCCCGCACCGGTTTCGCTTTCGTCCGCCGCTCCTGTTCACTCATCAAGGTGCTGAATTCATCCGCGAACCGGGCGATCTTCTCCAACGCACGGTAGACTTCCCGCATCATCTGCAGCATCACCGACCGGTCATTCCCACGGAAGTTCATCCGGCGCGCCACCGGCACCTGCTGCGAAACCAAGAACGTATCATCAACGCGTCCGGTCGTCTCCCGCAGATGAGTGCGCAGGGTGAGCAACAAACTATAGGCATCCGCGAGTGTGCGCGCTTCCATCCGGTTCAACGACCCGTTGCGGCGAAGTTGTCCGATGAACTGGAGAATCGCACTCCCGCAACTCCGGCTTAGCGTCCAGATCCCTTCCCGCGCATCATGCGCCCGCTGGAGCCAGAAAACATACTGCATGTCTCTGAGTCCGCCCGCCTGCGCTTTCAGGTTGGGTTCAACAACACGAACCACCTCACCGTATTTCTCGCGGCGTGCAAGAAACTCGTTCTGCTTTGCCCGTACGAACCCTCGGAAAACCCGTGAGGTCATCCCCTCGCGTATCCGTTTCTCATACTGGACCGCGAGGATCTCATCCCCACAAACGAGCCGTGATTCGAAGAGCGCCGCAGCTCGGTCTGGAACTACGAGGAGGGAGCTGTCGAGGTCTTCCGTGTGGAGCAGGGTGTGGCCGGGATGCAAACCGGCATCCCACATTCCCTGAACAAACGTGCGGACGTACTGATCTTGGGGATGGACTCCGTCGAGCAAAAGGATCACATCGAGGTCGGATCCGGGTGTGATATCTCCCCGGCCATAGCCGCCGTTCGCGAGGACAAGCATCCCCTCGGGGACACCTCCCAGCCGCTGCGCCAACTCCTGCACCTTGAGGTCGATCTCGCGGCAGCGGAGCAGGCCATCACGCAGTCCGGGGGTGGCGGTCCGCGCGGCACCCATGGTCAACCCCCGGAAGCCTTAAGTAGCGCAACTATCCGGTCCAGCTCATCCAGTGACCGGTATTTCAGGGTCAGCTTGCCGCCGGGTCCCTTGTGCGCAATTTCCACGGGGATCGAGAGCGCCGCCTCGAGTTCCTTGGCCACCTCCCGTGCCGCGAGCTGGTTACGGCGTTCTTCCTGGCTGGCGGTCTTTTTCGTCCCATTGGCGACACGCTGGCCACGGGCGATGCGCTCGATGTCACGCACTGTCATCCCCCGGCTCACAATACGATGCGCGAGGGCGACCCGTTCAGCCTCTCCTTCAACCGCCAGCAACGCGCGAGCATGTCCGGCGGAAAGTTTCCCCTCAACGACAAGGGCAAGCACCGGTTCAGGAAGGGCGAGCAGGCGCATTGTGTTGGCCACAGTCGCCCGGTCCTTGCCGACCCGTTCCGCAACCTCCAGCTGGGTGTAGCCGAGATCTTCGGATAACCTGCGGTATCCCTCGGCAAGTTCAATCGGATTGAGATCCTCGCGTTGAAGGTTTTCAACAAGACTGATCTCGAGGATCGCACGGTCGTCCAATCCTTCGATCACGCGACATGGAACGCGCAGCAGTTCCGCGGCACGCGCGGCGCGCAGCCGGCGTTCTCCGGCGACGAGGGTGTATCCCCCACTGTCTCGAGGGGTCACAATCAGCGGGACGAGGATACCCTGCGCCTTGACGGAATCGACAAGCTCGGAGAGAGCTTCCGGATTAAAGTGGGCACGGGGCTGATCGGGACGCACGTAAATCCTTCCGACCTCGATATCGGTCAGCTGGATCTCAACGCCCGTCTCATCCAACCCTGTGGGAATCAGTGCGCTTAGGCCTCTGCCCAGTCCACCCCTGGGCTTAGCGGTCATGATTCAGAATCTCCTCGGCCAGTGCCAGGTAGTTTTCCGCGCCCTTGGAGGTAATGTCGTAAAGCATGATCGGCTTGCCGAAACTGGGCGCTTCGGAGAGCCGCACATTCCTGTGGATGATTGTTTGAAATACGCGTCCTTCGAAATAGGTCCGGATTTCATCGGCCACCTGACGTGACAGGTTCAGCCGCGGATCGAACATCGTAAGCAATCCGCCCTCGATAGCGAGTTGGGGATTAAGGTGCTTCTGAACGAGACGAACTGTGTTGAGCAACTGGCTCAATCCCTCAAGTGCGTAATACTCGCACTGAATCGGGATTAACACGGTGTCCGCACTGGTGAGACCGTTCAAGGTCAGCAGTCCCAGGCTCGGCGGACTGTCTATCAGGATATATTCGTACCGTTCCAGTACCCAGTCGCGCAAATAAGCACGGAGCATCTTTTCACGCGACTCCATGTTGACAAGTTCGATTTCCGCTCCTACAAGCTTGATGTCCGCCGGAATGATGTCGAGGTTGGGGACTTCCGTCGGCAGCAAGGCGTCCTCGGGCGCAGCCTGGCCGATCATCACCTCGTACACTGTCGGTCTTCCCTGTTCGAGCTGCAATCCCATCCCACTCGTCGCATTGCTCTGGGGATCCAGATCGATGAGCAGCGTTTTCTTTTCCGCCACCGCAAGGCCGCTGGAGAGGTTGACCGCGGTTGTGGTCTTGCCGACTCCGCCTTTCTGGTTGGCGATTGAGATGATTCGTGCCATGGTGCCTGCCTTTCGCCGTTGAACCGCGAGGAGATCGTTGCTGGACGACCCCCTCGACGCGCCACCCCTCATTCGAACCACTGAATTGTGAATGAGAAGAGGGCATGAATGCAAACGATCTCCCCTCGTCTATTCACACATGCATTTAAGCGTATAACCTGACGCTGAGATAATATAATGCTCCGATGGCTCCTGCGGTAGAGGGTGGGGTCAATTGCCCTTGTGAAACTCCTCTCCGATTCTGTGAAACACTTCGCAGAGATCGGAAAACGTTGGAGATAAAACAGGCATTTGCTCGAGCAGGTACCCTTCAACGGAGGATTTCCGGGATCTTATGCGCGCATTTCCGCCGTAGCGGGAATGCATGTCCGGGATCCCTGGAGTCAGTTGCTGTCCGTGTTCACATCGACGTCAGCGATTCCTTCCTTACAATCCTGATTCAGTAATTCGCCGGAGTCGGTCCGGGCGGCGGAACGCGATTCCTCATCAGTTGCACGATGTCACGGACCCACCTCATCGAACAGTCGTTGTCACACGCCTCGATGTCACTGAAGTTCGGGCAATGGTTATTGCAGACATCCGTCCCGAAAAGACTTTCATCGAAATGAGTGAGGTCATAAACATCAGCCAGTTTCTTGACACGTATGCCGATGCTGCCGCCGCAGGCCGCACAGTCATGCTGAAGGACGACGATCCCATCCTCCGGTTTTTCGGGAATTGCGTGATAGCCGGTAATCACGAGGTCTTTGTCTTCGAGGAAATCCACGAAATCCGTCCACTCCGTCTTGCAGTAGGGGCATGTCTTGAAGGTCATGGTATCCTCCTGTGGAACGGCGAAAGAGGTGTCTGTGATGGAATGTACGAAGAGTCCGGCTTGCAGGCAGGGAATTAGGTCCTCCAAAGGCCTCGCAGGGATGTAAGGAGAGCAGAATTTCGGTCTTTTCAACTCGTTTCCCGATCACCGGCGAAAGATCCTAAGCGTCTACCGAAACAGTCCCTTCGAGGAGCAGGAGCCAAAACGCACAAGGTGAATCATGACCCACTTGTCGAGAATTTGGACAAGGTTGTACATTCCACCGCAAGCGACACGACCCACCTCCGGGATGCGTCTGCGTTTCGGACCCCCGCGTGGCAAACGCTGCCGCGCAACACCGTCGTGAGATTCATGTATGAAGAAAGTCCTGCGTTTTCTCGGCGTCATCATTGCCGCCCTTGTCGCGCTCGTGTTGGTTTTCTACACCAGTCGCAACGCGGACGAGCTCTGGAGCTGACTCTCCAGTTCCCGCTTTTACGAAAGCACATGACGAAGAGTGTCCCCGTGAATTTGGATTCACGGGGACTTCCATGTTTCCAAATTAGCTGCATTCTGTCGGGCAATAGGACGACTGATACTCCGGCAGGGATTCCTGGCGACTCTCGCTCATTTACACATTTGCCCGGTATTCCATCTCCTCCGTTTCTCTAGTCCATAAGCAGTCTTACAGAGACCGGGAGACAGTATTGCTAATGTTCGGAGCGCATGATAACATACTGGCCAAGCGACACGATACACCTCCGGTAGGAATTCCCGAAACCGCATGGACCTCCGTGTGGCGCTACGGTGCCGCGCAACATTTCCATCCTTAGGAGTACTACGATGAAACGCATTCTGCTTGTAAGCGGACTGCTGGTGGGGGCAGTACTGGCTTTTTTTACGTTTTCCTGCGGTCGGGTAAAAACCTCGGTCACGCCGCAGGATTATCGCGGTGATTGGACTAGTGCAGCACTGGAATCGACCGGTAACGGTGACTATGTGTGGCGCGCATTCATGATCAGCGACACGACCTGGGAAGAACGCTATACGCTTTTTCTTGACAGCGCGAAAACCATGCCGGTTTACACCCTGAGAACGGATGGCACCTATTTATTAACCGGACCGTCGAATACGGTGAAGGGTGCGGACAATATTACCCTTCGTCTGTCAGGAAAATTCTTGACACTTCGAATAGACGATGAGGTGGTGATTGCCCGCTACAACCTTGGCGACTGCGGTCTGAAGCCGGGAGTCGAGTTGGATATCAGCGAATACGGTTGTGTGTGGATGCGTCCGCTTTCACTCTTCAACGCCGTGTACACCATCGTCAAACGCGATGGAAACACTCTCTATTTCGGTGCAGAGAACGATAGCCTGTTCATCGAGACAAACCGTCCAAACAGCCTCGGACCTTCCCTCACCAAGGTTACTGGGATGACTGCTGATACTGGCGGTACTCCAACGAGCGTGGATTCGCCAGGCGTCACAAAGTAGTCCTTGCCGCTTCCCCACAAACCTCCTGTCTGTGTCCAATCAGACAGTTGAGGTGATGTCAAGGAAATCGGTCCGGGTAGTTCCTTCATGAGCTACCCGGACCGGGCGTTTCAACAGTATGGACACAGTATTTTTGGGGCAGGAGAAAACCATGATACGCCTGGTGCCCGTGCTACTTTTGATCGGCTCCAACATCTTCATGACCTACGCCTGGTACGGCCACCTCCGCGACCTGCGCGGCAAGCCGTTGCTGTTAGTCATCGTGCTGAGCTGGGGTGTGGCCTTTTTTGAATACATGCTGCAGATCCCCGCAAACCGGATCGGCGCTCACGTCTATTCACTCGTCCAGCTCAAAGGGATCCAGGAGATCGTCAGCCTCTCCATCTTTGCGGCGTTCGCCGTGTTCTACATGCGCGAACGGGTTACTGTCGATTTCCTCT
>JAZDLX010000127.1:0-14641 GCA_043801585.1 bacterium
GCGAGCGGCCAGGCGATCACATTCGCCAGCAGCACCCACTTCAGCATGTCCCAGCTCAGCATCCAGAGAATGCCGGATTCGTTGGCGCCGAGCACCTTGCGGACGGAGATTTCCCGCCGCCGTTGTTCGGTTGTAAACGTAGTCATGCCGAAAATACCCAGCGCGGCAATGAAGATCGCGAGCACGGAAAACATGGTGGCATTCGAGGCGAACAGTTCATCGGAACGGTACTGTTTCGAGAAATGGTCATCGAGGAAACGGTAGCCGAAGAGTTGCTGTCCCAGGACCTCCGTGAATATGTCGCGCACACGGTCAACCCCTTCCGGGATACGGCCCGCGGGAAGGCGCACATACACGCGGCTGGAGTACTGCTTGCCCGGGAAGAAGACGATGGGCATCACCACCTGGCGGGCGGAACCGAAGTTGAAATCCGCAACAATCCCCACCACCGTCCGTAGTCCGGGACCGACTCTGAGCGTCTCTCCAACGAGGTTTTCTTCGCCGGTCATGCGGGCAGCCGTTTCGTTCAGCAACACCGAACGGTCGAAATCAATATCGCTGTCGGTGTAGAAGGAACGTCCCTGGATCACCTTCACCTTGATGGCATCGAGCCACTCCCCGCGGATATCGTAGAGGTGCGCACCAAATGATTTTTCGGGATCGTAATCACCGGTGGGGTCCACTCCCGTCCAGGGTTTGCTCGGTCCCGGCAGATTGTTCGAACTGCCCGCCGCTGAAATCAACGGATCGTTGTTCAATTGGCGAAGCAGGCTTTCGCGTAAATCCTCTGAGCAGAGTCCGGAAGTTTCGAACAGCATCACCTGCTCGCGGTCGTACCCCATGTTCATCGAGAGCGCGTACCTGATCTGGTCTCTCATGATGAACACCGATGCGATCAGGGCGATGGAAATCGTGAACTGGAGAATGACAAGCGCTCGCCGCAACAGCATCCCCGGCGCACTGGCCCTGAAATCTCCACGCATCACCTCGATGGGTTTGAAGGAGGTCAGCACGATGGCCGGATAGATGCCGGAGAGGAGACCCACGATCAGCGTGATCGCGAGAAATGAACCGATCATCAGGGGCGATGCGAACAACAGGCCGCGCAGGTCTTTCCCGATCACCTGCTGTAGAACGGGCAGGAGCAGTTGGACGAGGACCAGGGCGAGCACCGCCGCGATCACGGTCATCAGCAGCGATTCACCGAGATAATTCCTGATCAGGTGGCTCCGCGTCGCTCCCAGGGTTTTGCGGAGTCCGACCTCACGAGCCCGTTTCAGCGCACGCGCCGAGGTCAGGTTGATGAAATTGATCGAGGCGATCAGCAGGATCCCGGCGGCGATGATCGCGAGCACCTTCAGCGTCTGGGGATCGCCGGGGCTCGAGTTGATCCAGTTGAATTGCTGGTTACCGGAGTACAGGTGAAGGTCGGTTACCGGCATCAGGGTGGGATACATCCACTCTTCGTCGGTATTCTGAAGCACGAACTCCCGGATATCTTTTTCCAGCGCCTTTGTGTCCGTGCCCGGACGCAGCCTGACGTAGCTGATAACCCACAGGTTGTTCCAATTTTCAAACCAGTAGACATTATCCGGGTTGGCATAGATGGGGAGCACCATGCCGAACTGCATGTGAGAACGTTTTGGAGGATCTTCGATGACACCGCCGACAACCGCTTCGCCGAGACCGGCGGCGATGATGGGTTTTCCGATGGGGTCCTCGTTGTCGTACAGGATATTGGCGGTGGACCGGGTGAGCAGCACGGATCGTGGAGTGCCAAGGGCGCTCTCCTTCGTCCCCGCGATGAGCTGATAGTTGAAGACGTTGAGGAATGACGAATCGGCAAACACGGTTTCCACGCTCACGCCCCGGGTGCGGGACAGGGGAAGATCGGCCCGTTGAACGCTTCGTGGTTCCCATTCCTGCATTCTGACAGCCGCGATGACTTCCGGAAAGACGGACGTCAACCGTGCTGTGAGCGCCCCGGTGGAGGTGGCGCCCTGTTGACGGAATTCGCCGTCCCAATAACCCCGAGTGTACATCCGGTAAATATTTTCCGAATCGGGAATGGAACGGTCGTAGATAAGATCATCGTACACATACAGCGAAATGACCAGTGCTGCGGAAAGGCCGATGGCGAATCCGGCGATGGTGATTATCCAGTAGGATCGATTCCGCAGGATATGGCGGATGGCGAAACGCAGGTAGTGGCCGATCATACGGCCTCCTGTTGCGGAGCAACAAACCGGCTGTGAACAAGTTACAAAGGACCGCAGCAATCAATCCTGCGGTCCAAAGAGTATTTCCCGGGAAAGGGAGACAATCGAACGTCTATTTCTTCCGAAGGTTGATCCTGCCGTCGTTCACACGAAGATCCACACGCGCCTTGCCTCCCGGAAGAGACCAGAGAAGGTAGTGATCGTCGCGGTCCATCTCTTTGAATGCGCCCGAGGCACGGGCATGACCATCGTCAAAATCGGCGTTGAACTCGCCACCGCCGTCGAGCACCTCAAAGAGCAGCTCGCCGTCATCCCCATGGAGACGATAACGTCCGTCGTCGAAAATTTTTGTCGCGATTTCAATTTCCCCATCACCGACACGGCCCATGATCTCCTTGAACGCCCCATTGGTGACGTAGACCGAGCCGTCATCAATGGTTACATCAAGAGTGCCTTGGCCGCCGTCGAGTTCAATCGTGCCGTCGTCCGCTTCCAGTTCAAACAGTTTGCCGGACATCCGCTCGAGCATCGCACGGCCGTCCGACATGCTTAGCGAGACATCGCCTGAAATATCACGGATGCGGATGTTATCATCGTCGAATCTGAGCCGCAGATTGACCGTGCTCGGGGCTTCGATATTGATGACGTAATGCTCGTTCCACCGAATGATCCCGACAGAAGTGATCTGCACCTCTTCGTCGCGGATTCGAAGATTCCCATTCTCTTCGGTTACCTCGAGACCAAAGGGTGTATTCCTCCAGTTTTTTCCAAAACCGGAGATGTCGAGGCGATATTCGACGAAGACATGGACATCCTTGCGATCGCTTCCGACAATCGTAACTTCGGCGTCATTGCTGGTGAGGTAGATCGTCCCATTCGGGTCAATGGAGTAGGATTTGTCCAGATCGAACTTTTCCTCATCTTTCGCCTGGGCCATGCCAGTGGCCAACAGCAGCGTAAAACCAGCGATTACAAGGGTATGCATTCTCATAAGAAATCTCCTCGCGTTGTCATCCAATAGGACCGCCGAAGAGGCGAAAAGGTTACTGGGATAATCCTGGAGAATTTCTGCCCTGACTGGACATAACGGAGCGAATCACCGCTCGCGAAGAAGCCTTTTCGTTTGTATACTTATGTCAAGTCAGCACCTGAAAACCAAACACTTAACCGGCATCTTCAAGATAAAGGTAATGTGATGGCGAAAGCCGTGGCCACTGGGGGCCGAGACTGGCAGGCGGCGGTTGTCTGGGCTGCATTTCTCAGCCTTCTTTCGTCCATTCCCGCCAAGGATCTGGAATTCATTCCTCCCATCTGGGGCTGGGACAAGGTTGCCCACATGGTTTTGTACGGCATTCTGGGAGTGCTGGTTTTTCGATCGGTGGGATTTCGGCGCGGGGCGTTTGGGCTTGCGATCATTCTCTGCGTAGCTTACGGCCTGCTCGATGAATTCCATCAGCATTTCATCCCCGGCCGCACGCCCTCCTTCGCGGATCTCACGGCGGACACGGTTGGGGCTTTCGCCGGGGTGATCGTCGCACGCAAGCGTGTTCCCGGTTCGTCGAACAGGGAAAAACGTCCACGATCCGAGTCGTTGTCGAAACAATAAACGTAGTATCTCCTGAAAGGGATTTTCATGGTTAACAAGGTGATACTCATTGGGAACCTCGGAAAAGATCCCGAGATGACCTATACGCCTTCTGGGGTCGCGGTGACCAAGGTCAGCCTTGCCACGACCGAGCGGTGGACCTCCAAGGACGGACAGAAACAGGAACAGACAGAGTGGCATAACCTCGTTTTCTGGCGCCGTCAGGCGGAGGTGGCCAATCAATACCTGCGCAAAGGGTCGCGGATCTACCTTGAAGGGCGGCTCAAGTACCGTCAGTGGGAAGGACAGGACGGTCAGACGCGTTACGCGACGGACATTGAAGTACAGAATTTTCAATTTCTGAGTCCTCGAGGGGAGATCGGCGCAGGCGAGGTCAAAAGTGGGCAGGGTGCGAGCCGCAGTGCCGGTCAATCTCCGGGAGGCGGACAGAAAACCGAGCCGGGCGATACCCATTACGAACCTGATAACCCGAACGATGGACGCGACAATTTCGGAAGCGGCGACGACAGCGATTTGCCGTTTTAGAAACGCGACTCCGGACAAAAGGTGAAGAGAATTGTGGATTTGCGCAGGACACAAAGTTGAGTGTAGGTTTATGAAGGGTCCGCCGAGAGTCGCATGGAGGGGTGCGGCTTCCGATTGTGCCCGCATGAGCCGGCCGATATCCTGCGAAGTGCGTCTTCGCCGGCGTAGGAGCTCAGCGACCACGATGAACACGCAGTCCAGAGGCTTTCTGCCGCGTCTTGCATTGCTGCTTCTGTTATCGCTGTCCGCAGCAGCATGCAGTATTCCCGAGCCCATTCTTCCACGCGAAACCCTGTTCAAACCGTTTACATACTCCGCGCCGTCAGTTTCACCGGATGGTAAACACGTTGTCTATGCGAAGCTGGACAACGGCGTGCGCAATCTCTACATCCGCACGGTTGGCATCAATGACGACACTCCCCTGACGAACCTGGCCGAAAGCGTTGACAACTTTTTCTGGACGCGAAACAGCGAGATGGTCGTTTATATCCAGAGCAACGTGAGCGGAGCCAAGGGATTTTTCGTCATCGACATCACCACGAATGAGACCCGGTCACTGCTGTCCGGAGATCAAGCGATCCCGGAGGATGTGTCATTGGAAGTCACCGGTGTGTCGCTGGAGCGGCCGGATGAAATCGCCTTGTCGATGAATGCCCGTGACCCAAGTGTTTTTGACCTTCACCTTCTCAATATTCGGACGGGAGCTTTGCGGCTCATCGCCCAGGGAAAGTCAAACCTTTTGCGCTGGTATGTCAGCCCCACGCTTGAACTGCAAGGATACCTTCTCAGCGAACCGGATGGAGGGCAATCCTTCTGGAGGTATCAGAACGGCAAATTCAAACGAGAACTTACCTGGACGTTGCTCGATGATTCTTCATGGCCTGCCGAATTTTCGCAGGATGGCCGAACCTGCCTGCTGCTGGACAGTCGGGGAGCACCCACGGTCGGCCTTGTCCGCTACAATCTCGAGACCGGGGATACAACCGTTCTGGCGCGTGATCCGAATTTCGATATCCGCCGTCTGCTGATCGATCCCACGGATGACACCGTGGAAGCCGTCTATATCGAGGGAGATACTTCCCACTGGCTGGTCGTGAACGAAAAGATGATCCCACATCTGGAATTCCTGCAAAAGAAACTCGGACGGAAGCAGGTGCTGATCCAAAACCGGTCGACGGATCGGTCGGTCTGGGTGGTCGGGAAAGTGTCCGATGTCGCTCCTCCGGTGTATTACCTCTATTACGCCAACGAAATGCGGCTTGAAGAGTTGTATTCAGCCTCCAATGGACTGAAAAAGAAATCTTTCGCCCGGATGAAGTCCATCCAGTTCACGACGCGGGATGGCAGGATCATCAAGGGATATCTGACGACTCCACGCAGAGGCAGCGGACCGTGGCCGACAGTCGTCCTCGTTCACGGAGGGCCTTGGACGCGAGATATCTGGGGATTCAACCCGGAAGTGCAGTGGCTTGCCAACCGGGGGTATGCTGTTCTCCAGGTGAATTTCCGTGGATCGCAGGGATACGGCAAAGACTTCTTGAACGCCGGCAACCGGCAGTGGGGCCGGGCGATGCAATCGGATCTGGCGGATGGCTCGGCCTGGGCGATCGAGTCCGGTGTTGCAAAACGTGGTTCTATTGTGATTTTCGGCGGGTCATTCGGAGGGTACTCCGCGGTGAGCGGGGCCATCTTTACCCCGGAGACCTACGTCGCCGCAGTTGCGGTGAATCCGTTTCTCGATCTGATCGACTATCTCTCCACCATTCCCCCCACTTGGGAGGCCTACCGTACCAACCTGGATCAACGGGTTGGCCGCATTCCGCGCTATGAGTCTGGACTGCGTGAAGGCCAAGTCAAGGATTCGACAGACTGGAACGCTGCGGATCGAAGTGAAATCGATCAGCTGCGGCTGGTTTCCCCCTACTACCACCCCGAGAAGGTCTCCATCCCCCTGTTGATCGTACAGGGAAAACGGGACGTGCTGGCGAGACCTGAGGTGACGAAGAGATTTGTCGAGATGCTGAAAGAGTCAGGGAAAAACGTGGACCTGGTCTGGTACGACGATTCGGGACACTGGCTTCAGACAAAAGACAGGGTGGATTTCTACTTCCGTGCGGAACTGTTTCTCGCCAGTTACCTGGGCGGTCGAGTGGAGAAATAGAAAGCACCGATCAGGATTGAGAATAGAACCCCGGTGTGATGAACGCCGGGGTCTTTTTTACGAGCAATCAGGGACAGTCCCCAAATTCTTTTCAGGGACGGTCCCTGATTGCTCTCAACGGATGGTTCCGTCAGGTCTCCGCTTTCCCGACGGCTCGGGACAGGCGCTGATGACCTGACGGGTCACTCAACCTTGTCGAATAAACTCATGGATCCTTCACTTCGTTCAGGATGACTTCATAGCGGACAGTACTGGCCTTGCTACCCTGTGGCGGAATCAGCGGGACCAATTGCAGTTGTGCAGGCCGGGTTTCTGCTATTTAGGTATTCCATCAAATCCCAAGCGGAATGGTGACTTGAAGGAAACATCGTGGCTGGCCGTGCCACCCTGATGCGCGCGGTTTGGGATGGTACGCCGCTTGCTTAACCGTTCTTGCTCAGCCAGCGGTCAATACGGTGCAGTCCCTGAACCACCGCCTCCGTGCCGGCTGTCCACGAGATACGGATGTGGGCGGGCGACCCAAAGAAAGAGCCCGAAACGACGATAACGCCTTCCTCCTCGTACAACTGTCTCATCAGGGTGTCTCCGTTGATTCCGTCAATCCGCCAGGCGGCGAATCCACCACCCTCCGGCATCACTGACCGGATCCGTTTCCCGGTCGCCCGTTTCGCAAGAAACCTGTTGATATGGGTTCGTGCTTCGTCAATGAGGGCGAGAGCCCGCTCGCGGATTCCGCCGATCAGATCCTCACGGGTGATGATCTGATGCGCGAGCCATTCCATTGGAAACGGATTGATCACACCCAGGTGATCGTAGGCACGGTACGCCGCACGGATGACGTCATGAGCCGCGATCGCCCATCCGGCGCGAAGGTCGCCGAATCCCCACACTTTTGTCAGGCTGCTGGTGATGTACAGGTTGGGCGCTTTCATCGCGCAGGTCCGCCCGGCCTGGTTGACTCTCCCTTCCCGGTACACTTCGTCGACGAGCACGAACCTTTCCTTGCCAGCACCATTGGCGAGTCGCTGCAGGTCCGCATCGGAAGTGAATGCGCCTGTGGGATTGTGCGGATTGGAGAGAACGATTCCGCAAGCGCCGGTAGCGTAAGCGAGACTGACCATCTCCTCGATGTTCAGTTTCCAGCGGTCTTCTTCTCGCCGTTCGAAGGGAACGATACGTGCGCCGAGAGCCCTCGCCGGATAGCTGATGCACTCGTAGACCGGCGTTTCCACGAGCAGAACATCCCCCGGGTTCACCTGCACGGCCATGACCAGGAAGTTGGCCATCGAAGTGCCCTGGGCGATGAGCACGTTTTCCTGATGAACCCCGTACCGTTCCGCCAGGGCTTCGCGCAGAGGGGGATACCCGTAGGAGTGGGAGCCGGAGAGCGGCATGTCTCCAGCGTCGACGCCGAGATCGGCCAAGGTGGATACGAGGGGGGGCATCCCGGAGCTGGCAAGGTTCAGATGGTCTGGATTGACATAATCCGCACCGACCTTCGCCCACTCCATGTAGGGAATCGTATCGAATCGCATTCAGTTACTCCTTGCAACGGGTAGATGTGCTTAGAAAGAAGGTCCTGAGATTCCGCGGCGCTGTTCAAGTTTGACATCGCTGAGCTGTGGGGTTTTGATGCCGATGCGCAGGAAGAACCCCTGTCCGATACCGGTCGGAGACCAGGTGAAGGTGCCGGACCAGCAGTGCAGGTCACGGCCCACGCTCAACGTGCCGACGGAAACCTGCCGTGTCATCAGATCGACTCCCGTCGAATAATTAAATGTCCAATTGCGTGTCAGTTTCAGAGAAAAACTTCCGCGTAGGAAGATGGTTTCATTTTCGTTGAGAGGATTCGTTCTGCTAAGCTGGTAGGTCAGCGATCCGCGAATCTGAAGGGTGCCGCCTTTGCTTACACTTTGCAGAACTTGATCGGGGCTCGAGAAACGGGTATCGAACTCATTGCGAATGTCTTCGAGCAGTTGCTGATCCTGGTCAACGGTGTCCTCGGGGGCGCTTTCCACGATGATTCTCGTTTTTCGTGTGACAAACGGATTCTGGACATCCAGCGAGAATGACGCACTGGACGAGAGGTTGGTGAGCCGGAGAAACTCGCCCGCGTTGCCGCCTGGACGGTCCCAGTAATAGGTGCTGGAGATACGGTTGTGCGCGTAATCGAACGCGTAGAAACTGTGAGTCGTGCTGACATCGATGGAAAGGCTCTTCAAGGGGCCGATTTTACTGTTTCCACCGATCGGGTTCGCGCGGAAACTGGACCGCAAATCGGAGAAATTCATGCTGTCCGCTGCGAAATTGTAACTGCTGCTCATGTTGATCTTGAACAGGTCGAGCTTTTTTTCCTGCTCCTTCCCCTGTGCGTCCACGGTCAGGGTTTTCATCTGAAAAAGGTTGTCCAGGCTGAAATTCGCTGCCATCTGTTTGCCGGAGGGAGTGTTGCCGGCGATTCTGTTCGTGTACAGGTCAAAATCTCTATCATAGGTTTTGTGGGTAAAGTCTGTGGTGTCAAAATAGACTTTGCTCAGGTGTTGATAGTATCCCCAGGAGGGGTCGGAGAAATCGGGACGGTAGGAAAAGCCGACACTCGGCGTCAGCACATGGCGCAACATCTCGACGCCCCATTTCTGAACCGGGAACATGCCGTACAATTTCGTCGAGACGTTCACTCCCGTACCGTAGGAGAATCTCCTGTAGAATCCCCGCTCCTCCGTTTTTGTAACCGTGCCGTAATGATCGATGTCGGTATTGTAACGGCGAAACAGCCAGTCCTCCTTGTAGGAGAGGGACGGGCTGACCGTGATGTAGTTGAAAACACGCTGCGGGGCACTGAAACTCAGATTGTTCGTGATCGCCTGGTCGAAATTTCGCACCAGTGAGGTGTCCAGATTGTTGCGGTCGACAAGTTGTTCATCCTGCTTGTAACTGCCGTTTACCCGGTAACTGTAGGTGATTGTGTTGTACCACCGTTCGTTGTCCTTCGGGCGCTCCTGCCCGGGCTCCACCCGCGGCTGGGGGGGCTGGTAGATGAGTGTCTTGTCCGATGACCGTCTCTTCTCCGCCGTGGGGAAAAGCTGTTTGGAACCGAATCCCAGGTTGAAGCTGGGCAGCGTCATCGAATTTTCTCCCGTCCTCAGGTTTCTGCTTTGGTTCAGGTTGAGCGAGAGGCTTGCGCCCGAGTAGGGCCAGCGATGGGTGAAGGTGGCATTCGAGGTGATCTGCTGTTTCAATTGTTGATCGGCGGTTTGCGATTGCGTTTTATAGAAGTCGTTGTCCGAGACAAACGTGCCGTCCACATTCAGCGACGTATTCTCGTCAACGGTTTGCCGGTGGCGGGTGCGCAGATCCCAGTACACCTTGTTGTTGTGCTCGTTCTTGTAGGAGGCGGAGGTGCCGCCGGCGAAGGCGTAGCGCTTGTTGTACACGAGGTCGCTGCGCAGACGGAATCCGCTCTCCTCGAAATAGTCAACCACCCCCTTGATATCCCAATAGTCGGATGCCTCCCAGTAGTACCCGAGGTTTTCGAATCGCCTGCCCCGGTTCGAATCGTCACCGTAGGTGGGGATCAGGATGCCGCTGTGCCGGCCCGACTTGATCGAGAAGACCGCGAAGGGCAACGCCGCCACCGGCACATCGCCGAACCGCAGCACGATCGGTTTGCCGACGACCTTGTCCCCGCGAATCATTTTCATTTCGCTGCCGGTAAACTTGTAATGGGGCTCCGGCGCATCGCAGGAGGTGTAGACTCCACCCTGAACGAAGAATACGTCATCGGAGACCTTCTGGATGCGGTCCCCACGATAGAAACCGTCTCCATATTGTGTCATACCGCCCTCAACATACCCGGCACGATTCTTCATGTTGACCCGCATCAGCATGCCGCTCATATTCTGATTGTGCTGAACGAAGGTCGGGAGGCCGATGGTGGAAATTGAATCGATTTCGGAATGAGTGCTGTCGGTCCAGAGGGTGTCAAGCAGGGGGATCGCCGTCATCAGATCGTCTTCCCAGTCCACCAGGATTTCGTTAGCGGTCAACGTCATGTCCTTGTAGACGATCTTGGCGTTTCCCCGGATGATGCTGATGCGGCGCTGCACATCGAAATAGAGCTCCTTGCCTCCGTACACAATGGAAGTGTCGAGATCGCCGCTTTCCTCCTCCGTGCTGTCCGGCGCCGGCGGCGCTGGTTTTTCGAGCAGTGCACTACGCACGCTGTCGAGCGACATCGGCAAGCCCATGCCCTCGGAAAGTCGGCGGAGGGAATCGGGATGAAGAGTATCCGGCGCAGCGAATCGCTTTTCATGCACGTTTGCAGCGAGGGAGTCGGTGGACATGCCGTGGGAGAACGGAGAGGCTATCAATCCTCCGGCGCCGGCGAGGATCTGACCGCCGGAGGCGCCCGTAACCGATTGCAGTGAATCCGGAGTGGGAATCGCGGGAGCAGCAGCCTGGGTATCTCTGGGAGCGGTCGATGCGCACCCCGCCACGACTGTTGCGGCGACAACCGTAATGAACCACACGAGGAGAGCGCGACGCAGGCGCAATGTGGGCAACCCTGGCATCACGACTCGTTTTCTCCACTGGAGCCGCCGGTCTTTCCCTTGGTTCGCTGGAGCTGCTCCCGGCCTTTGTGGATCTGCTCAAGCCTCTGCGCGATCTGAGCTTCGCTTCCAATCATCCTGGGTTGGTAGAACCGGCGCCCGGCGAGGGATTCGGGGAGATTCTCCATCGAGGTGATCTGGTCCTCGTGGTTGTGGGCGTATTCGTACCCTTCGTGGTAACCCTGTGCTTTCATCAGTCCGGTGACGGCGTTGCGCAGGTGCAGCGGAACGGGAGGTTGGTTTCCACGCGAAACCTCTTCCAAGGCTTCCTCGATGGCGCGGTAGGAGGCGTTGGATTTCGGGGATGCCGCCAGGTATGTGGTCACCTGAGAAAGCAGGATGCGACCTTCGGGCATGCCCACTTTGTGCACGGCCTCGAACGCCGCCTCGGCGAGCAGCAGGCCGTTGGGGTTGGCATTTCCGATGTCCTCACTGGCGAGGATGATCAGGCGGCGGGCGATGAAAAGTGGATCCTCGCCCGCATCGATCATTCGCGCCAGCCAGTACACAGCGGCGTCGGGATCGGAATCCCGCACGCATTTGATGAACGCGCTGATCGTGTCGTAATGCCGGTCGCCGGTTTTATCGTAACGGCTCAGAGCCTGCTGAGCGACCTGTTCGATCAGCTGGAGGGAAACGGAATGCACCTTATCGTGCTGAGCCTGTTCCACCGCACGTTCGATCAGGTTCATCAATTCACGCGCATCTCCCAGCGCCAGCCCGAGCAGGGCTTCACGCGCTTCCTCGCTGAATGTCACATCGGCTTCGCGGAGAACGTCATCTTTTACAAGCGCCCGATCCAGCAACCCGGAGAGCTCTTCGTTGGTCAGGGGATGGAAACGGTAGACCCTGCACCGGGAGAGCAGGGGACTGATCACCTCGAATGACGGGTTCTCCGTTGTCGCCCCGATAAGGGTCACCGTGCCTTCCTCGACGGCGTGGAGCAGGGCGTCCTGTTGAGCCTTGTTGAATCGGTGGATTTCGTCGATGAAGAGAACGGTTTGCCGGTTGCGTTGACGTTGAAGGGAGGCCTGTTCGATCATGTTCCTGACATCCTTGACGCCGCTGGTCACCGCGGAGATCGACTCGAAACGTGCGTTGATCCGGTCGGCAATCAGTCGTGCCAGGGTTGTCTTGCCGGAGCCGGGATCCCCCCAGAATAGCATCGAGTGAAGCTTGCCCGTGTCGAGCAGTGGGCGCAACGCTCCCTTTGGTCCGACAAGATGGAGCTGCCCGGCGAATTCATCGATCGTTGCCGGGCGCATGCGTTCGGCCAACGGACGGTGGGCGTCGGGTACGGAGCTCTCGCTTCCGGGAAAGAGAGAGTCGTTTCCCCGGGAGCGGGATTGGTTTTCCTGGCTGTCTTTCATCTTCGCACCAAAGGTAGCCGCCGGGTTGCCGAGCGGGCAAGCTCGACGGGGGCATCAGGCCCCGCTTTCGATTCCTGAATCCCCATTTCCCAACAGCCTTTGCCACCTGCAACACCGGATACGCCTCTTTGCCCTTGCCGAAACGTATGAGTCGGAGTATGTTTGCACGAACCATCGAGAAAGCGTGCCCGCCATGTACGCTTTGTCATTCATCAGGAGGAACCATGCCGGACGCCAAGCCAAACCCGTCACAGGGCAATCTTCAAGTTCACCTGGACGATACCGTAGCCGAAGGACATTACGCGAATCTGGTCCTGATCACCCATTCACCGGTGGAATTCGTGCTCGATTTCGCTCGAGTCGTTCCCGGTTCGCCTAAAGCGAAGGTTCAGACACGTGTGATCCTGGCTGCTGCGCACGCCAAGAGTCTGCTGCGGGCGCTCGAAGAGAACATCAAGAAATATGAGTCGAATTACGGTGAAATCAAGCATCCCGGCAGCAGTGGATCGAACAAATTCGGCTTTCAGGACTGAGCCTCGTCCTTACAGGTAAGACCTGTTTTTCCCGAGGAAGTTTCCGCTCCTGGAGGGGGCATGTCCATTTCGTATGAAGATCGCATCCGTTACTGGTCGGGACGCAAGCCTCACCTGACACGGATTGTTGCCACGGTCGGGCCTGCGTCCGAATCGGAGGCGATGCTCGCCTCCCTGGTGGACGCCGGGGTGGACGTGTTTCGGCTCAATTTTTCCCACGGCACCCACGATGAGCACCAGCAGCGGTACGATCACATCCGTCGCATCACCGAGGAAAAAGGCGCCTTCGTCAGCATTCTCCAGGATATCTCGGGTCCCAAGTTGCGCATCGGAGAGTTTGAAAACGGACGGATCGAGCTTCACCGCGGTGGAGCCTTCCGTATTTCAACCGACTGGGAGTCGGGTAACGAAGGTGGGGTCGGGGTCGTCGACGAGGGGTGGCTTCAGTCGGTGAGCTCCGGTGACCGGGTGATGCTCGGAGATGGAATGGTGCAGCTGCGGGTCACATCACGCGATCGCCGAGGTCTCGACTGCGAGGTAATCGCCGGAGGGGATGTTACCAGCAGGCAGGGGATCAACTTCCCCGACAGTGAACTGGAACTGGGCGCAATCACAGAAAAAGACTGGCGTGATATCGAATTCGGACTCTCGCTCGGTGTCGACGCGATCGCGATTTCGTTCGTTCAGGGACCGGACGACCTGATCGCGGTCCGGTCGTTCGTGCAACGGTCCAACCATCGACCGCTGCTGATCGCCAAGATCGAACGTCCCCAGGCCGTCCGAAACCTGCAGGGCATCCTCGAACGTTCCGATGGGATCATGGTTGCCCGTGGAGACTTGGGGATCACCCTGCCCATCGAACGGGTTCCGGTGATCCAGAAGGAACTGATCCGCAGGGCGCGTGAGGCGGGGAAAGTGGTGATCACCGCCACACAGATGCTCGAATCGATGATCCATTCGGTACGGCCCACACGCGCCGAGGCGACCGATGTCGCCAACGCCGTGTACGACGGCACCGATGCGGTGATGCTCTCCGGAGAAACAGCCGTCGGCGACAATCCCGTCAATGTCGTTGAAATGATGGCAAGAATCCTCCGGGAAACCGAACCCAACGTTCAGCTTCCACGTCTCGATTCAAACGATCCCAGCATTGACGAGTCCATGGCGCGTGCGGTAAAAGATCTCGTCGGTGAGCTGAAGCCGAGTGCGATCATTGTTCCCCACAGCGCCGGAACGACGGCGATGCGCCTCTCCCGTCAGCGCCTCGGGGTGCCCATCCTGGTGGGAAATGCCGATGCAGCCCTGGCGCGCCGGATTCAGATGTATTCCGGGATGTTTCTTTTCACCGTTGCGGAGGACGGCACCTTTTTCGAGAACCTGAAAATGCTGTTGAATGTGGCGCAGCAGGTCGGATGGGTCCGGGAGGGGGATCGGGTGCTCGTTTCGGGCGGTTTTCCGATGGAACAACGCGGCGTGACCAACTTCATCCGCGCTCACACGGTCGGCGATCCGGTCTGATACGGACCCCATGCACTCAGTTTTCGGCGTTCGTTTGATCGAGCAGTAGCAAGGTAGCATATCAAAATTAAGCTGTTTATAATTAAATAATAAACATAA
>JAZDLX010000128.1:0-9355 GCA_043801585.1 bacterium
TACCAGGGTTTCATCGCTCCATACCATTGGAGACCTGTCGATAAATAGCGAGACGTGGTGATAACGCCTTCGGAGATTCCTCCGTTATCGACGGAGGTCACCATGGCTCGAAACGTTTATCGCGTAGATCCGAAGGACAACCATTGGCTGATCAGCAGGATGGGAGATGTTGCTGTGGAACTGGTTTCCTTTGGCACAAAGCAGGATGCTGTATCGGGCGGACGCCTGCTCGCCCTTCGTCGCCTCCCAAGTCGGTTGATCGTTCACACCGAAGATGGAAAGGTCGAAACCGAGTCCAGATTTGGAGCTGATTAGTCTCTCTTTTTGCTCTGAATCCAGGAGAAATACTCAGCAAGTTTCTTGGATCTTTGCAGGGCGATGTGATCTCGCACGAGTTGCAGGTATTTTCCCTTGTTTTCTTGTAACAAATCTGCACCACCTTCGGGAACGTAATCATGCTTCAACATATTGCATACTCTGCAAGCTGTCACCCGATTGCCATCGTTATCATTTCCACCATGGCGAACCGGGAGAAGGTGATCCTCTTCCGTCAACATAAACGTATCAAAATCAGCCAGCATCCAACGGCCACAGTAGACACACCTTTGCTTGTCATGCTCAAAGACACTTGAGAAATGTGTAGTCATCTTGATGTTCCTCCGTAAGGGTACTGTTTCGGAATGTGCAGTCATGTGATAAGGTTCTGACTATTAGGGATTGGGTCTTATCTACTGTCTGAGTGCCCGTCAGTTACATCGTTTAACCATTTCTGTACGAGAGATCTGTTTGTCCTGATTGGCTTTCCTGAGTCCGGCGGATCGTTGATCGCCGCGGAATCGCCGGTCTCGAGAAAACGGGCCACCCCCTCGCGATTCGCCCAGTACCAGACACCCCATTCCTCGAAGGACCACTCGTCGGCGTACTCGTTGATCTCGTAGTCGATGTAGGCGAGGTTTTGGGTGGTCCGACTTGCTTGCAGGTCGGATTTCACTCCCAGCACCACAAAATTCGCCGGGAACCAGTCCAGGTTGATCTTCAGTTCCCGGCAGGCGGCGGAGAGGGTCATCAGCTCGGCGATCACCTCGTTGGTGATCAACCCCCGCGCCACCGCCTCAAGGCCGTCCACCCCCTCGACGTACTCCTTGATCAGGTATTTCGCCTCGGGGTTGAGGTGGAGCATCGCCGGCACCGGCACTCCCGCACGTTTCAGGCGAACGTAGGCGCGGTACTCGAGGGCGCACTTGTTATCGTGGAAAGTGTAGAGGGGGGTCGGTTCGTTGTGCATCCGTTTGGCGACGACGGGGTTGCCTTTCAGTTGCGCCAGGTGGGAGTAACCGGACTTGCCGACGCCGAGCTGCCGCTCGAGGGTCACCTCGCCGATGGGAGTGGCGAGGGTTTGGCCGGGTGTCCAGATGGGGTCGGTCCGTTTCGGATGCATGGTCGCCATCACTCAATCATGAATTAAGGGGACACAATACTTAATTCGAATCAAATGCTGGAGGCAAGAAACGGAACGATTACAAATAGAATTAAGTTTTGTGTCCCCTTAATTCCCCCAGTTATCTCTCCACTGCATTTTCGATCGCCTGCGCCACCGCCTCCTGTCCCAGAGCCGCCAGCATCGGAAGGGGAGCGTCCGGGCCGAGACCGGTGGCGAGCACAAACGAGACGTCGCCATCCCACGGTGTGTGGCTGGGCCGGATGCACCTCGCGACTGCCGCCTGAGTGGAATCGGCGAGTAGCCTGCACTGCGCTTTTGTTAAAGGAGCTTCGAAGGCCACGGCGGACAGCACCGTGTTGCCGGCGCTCATTTCGGGCCGGGACGCCTTCAGAAACGCCTCGAGGTTCCCATGCCCGGCGAGTAGCTTTCCATCCTGCGAGTAGACATCACCCACAGGGTTGACAACGACCACCGCCCCGACACGAACCTCCCCGAACTCAACCAGCGAGGTACCAATTCCGGACGGGACTGGACCTCCATATTTCCCCGCTGTGGCACCGATTCCTGCGCCGACAAGGCCTGAGGGGAGAGGGGCGTCGGACGCCGATTTTGCAGCTTCATATCCGGATTCCGCCGTGGGTCGTGCCTTGGGATCGCCGACGAGCAGGTCGTAGATCACTGCTGCGGGAACGATTGGGACAAGGGCGGCGGGGGTGGGATGTCCGATGCCTTTCTCGGCGAGGAATTTCATCACTCCATCCGCTGCCGCGAGACCGAACGCGGAACCGCCGGCAAGCAGCAATGCGTGGATTTTCGGTACGGATTTACCCGGATCGAGCAGGATGGATTCGCGGGTTCCGGGGGCGGTACCCGCGAAGGAGGCGGAGGCGGTCATTCCACCGCCCGGTCCGATGATCACGGTGCAGCCGGTTTTCCCGACCGGGTCCGTCCAGTGTCCGGCGAGAATGCCTCTGATAGCCGTGATCGTCCGGTTGATACTCATTTCGCCTCCGCTTTTTCGAGAAGCATATCGCTGTAGGACCGTCCGAGAAGGTGTTCCGGCAGGACGCCGAGACGTTCCATGAACGATTTGCATTGCGCCCTCAGTTTCTCTTCAGTGTTCATTTCCTCGTCCGCGATGGCTTCGATTTCAACAAAATCGCCGAGCCTTTCCACCTCGTCCACGTGGATTTTCACATTCCCGACGAAGTGAATTTCCCGCTTCTTGTCAACCACAACGAGCACGCCGAGCGCACGGGTAAGCAGCACTTTCAACTCGCTCGACGGGTGGGGATCATACATCGTCACCTCGCTTCGCTTCGGTCCCGTCCGGTCACTCCGCCGGTAGTGGATCAGCGCTTGCTCGATGTTTCCTTCGCGCAGTTTCAGGCGGCCATTGGTGCAATGGAAATAGGTATCCACCTGCCGGTCAATCCCTTTGAAGTCGGACGCCAGTTGACGAAGAACACTCCGGACGTATTCCGGGTCCGGGCAGCGAGCCTTGATCTCGACATTCAGATGTTCCATCGACCCTCCGGCAAGTTTCACGACAAAGATACGACCGGCACGTACGCTCAATCCTTGGGAGGAGACCGTTGTCCGCGCTATCTTGCAGCATCGCATGCCAACCATCCGGAAGCCCATGACTGAAGAACGAAGATCTCATCTGGTAATCGGTACCGCCGGCCACATCGACCACGGCAAGACCACCCTCGTCAAGGCGCTGACCGGCACCGACACAGACCGCCTGCGCGAGGAGAAGGAGCGCGGAATCACCATCGAGCTGGGGTTTGCGTTCTACGGGGATCATGCGGCGTTCGTGGATGTTCCGGGGCATGAGCGTCTGGTGAAGACGATGGTCGCCGGTGCGGCGGCGATGCGTGCCGCTCTGCTGGTGGTGGCTGCCGATGATGGTGTGATGCCGCAGACACGCGAACATCTTGCGGTGCTCGACGCACTGGGAGTTTCGCGGGGGATCGTGGCGATCACAAAGGCCGATCTCGCCACCGATGCGGATTGGCTCGATCTGGTTGCCGAAGAAATCCGGGAAATACTGAAGCCTACGACGCTTTCGGGCTCGCCGATTATCGTCACCGACGCCCTGTCGGGGAGGGGGATCGACGAGCTTCGAGGTGCACTCGACCGGATGATCGGCGAGTTCGAGCAGCCGGAAGACCCGGGCTTTTTCCGATTGCCCATCGACAGAAGTTTTCTGATGAAAGGTCATGGCCGCGTGGTGACCGGCACTGTCTGGAGCGGCAGGGCGAAACCGGGCGACCGGTTGACGCTGCTTCCTCAGAACGTGGAGGTGCGGGTTCGCGCGCTCCAGGCGCATGAGAAGGACGTCGATCAGGTGCAGCCCGGAGACCGGGCGGCGCTGAACCTGCAGACCGAGAGCGAGCCACAGCGTGGAAATCAGCTCAACAGCGTGGGACGTGGAGTTGTTACTGAGTTTCTCGATGCCGAATTGCGCCTGCTTCCTGATGCGAGGAGTGTCGAGCATCGCCAGCGGGTTCGACTGCACCTTGGAACGGATGAGACGATCGGGCGTTTGTTGATCGTTGGTGGTGACATCATCGAACCCGGTGTCAGCGGTTTCGTGCGGATCGCGCTCGAGGTGCCCGTGGCGGCGATGCACGGAGACCGTGGAGTGCTGCGGCTCTATTCGCCCCTCGAAATGTTGGGCGGCGTCAGGGTTCTCGATCCAGATCCGCCAGACCGCCGCCGCACGATCAGGGGTCTACGTGAGCGTCTGGGACAACTTGCGAATGCGGACGAGCAGGTTATTCCCGGCCTTTTGAAGTCGAGATCCGTGATGACACTCGCGGATCTCTGTGCACGCCTTCCCTGGCTGGAAAACCGCATTGCCGATGTTGTCAGGGCGGGTGTGGCGGGAGGCGGCCTGATCGCACCGTCCGATTCGTTGGAATGGGTGACACTTGCGAGTCACTGGCGCGATCTCGTGCAAAAGACTGTCGCCGTCCTTCAGGACTACCATGACTCGCATCCTGATAAGCCCGGATTGCCGAGGGGGGAATGGATCGCGAAGCTGTTTGGAGAGGATCCGGGAGTCCTTGTCGAACATCTTATCGCGGTCATGACTCGCGAGGAGATGCTCCGCTATGAGAACGGCAGGTTGATCGCCGAGGGGCATCGTGTATCCCTGAAGCCCTCGGATGAGAAAGACGCTAAGCGCGTCGAGGAGATCCTGCTCCGTGAAGGGATCAACGCGCCGTTGCCCGCGACCATCGCGGAAGAACTGGGGTTGACTCTGGAACGTGTGCGCTCCCTGTTGCGGTCTCTGAAGCAGGTGGGGAGGGTTGTGATCCTCGCGGAAAACGTTGTTGTCGCTCAAGGCGCGTGTGACGAAGCGAAAGAACAATTGCGGAAGGCCTTTGGCGACGGATCGGAATTTTCCGCGGGATCAGCCGCCAAGGCGCTTGGCACAACGCGCAAGTACATCATCCCGCTGCTTGAAGCCTTCGATCGGGATGGGGTCACGGTCCGGGCGGGTGACACTCGCCGGGTGCGGAAATGAACCGGATTGCATTCACCCCGATCCGCCGGGTCTGGGATCTCGTCGCCGATGCTCTGTGGCCCTCTGCCTGCATCGTCTGCGGCTCGGATCAACGGCTTGTCGACGGTGAAGTGTGTGAGAATTGTCTCGGCAAAGTGCTTCAGGCGGAACCGAGAATAACGATACCACCGTTGACCTCGCTGACTGTCGTTTATCTCTACGATGATGTAATGCGGACTCTGATCCACCGCTTCAAATTCGGCGGGAAACCGCGTATTGCGAGCACCCTGGCGGACCTGATGATCCGCCGGCTCGAGCAGATAAACACCACTCCGAAAGACGTTCATTTGGTTCCTGTTCCCGATCATCCCACCCGCCGCCGTGAACGAGGCTACAACCCTGCGGAACTACTCGCCGAGGAATTGAGCGGTCGATGGGGAATGATCCTGCACGACGGCCTCCTGCAACGCATCCATTATGGCCCCCACCAGTCGATTCTCTCGGACGATGAGAGACGGAGGATGCATCACGATACGTTTCGGGCAAAAGCGCCCATGGAAGATGAAGAATCAACGAAACTTCTGCTCGTCGATGATGTGCTGCACACCGGGACGACGTTGAAACGCGCCGCGTCAGCGCTGCACCGGTCCGGGTGGCAGGATGTGGGAGCGCTGGTGCTTTGCGGGTAGCCAGCGAAAACGCCGGGTTTCCCCGGCGTTCGATGGTGTTTTGAAACGGTTCCTTCAACGTTTACGCAAGCTGTGAAAATCGAGAATCTCCTCGTCGTCGGATTCCACACTCTCTTCAACAGGGGACACAGGCCCGCCCTCCAGCGATTCAAGCCATTGAACGAGAGTCGTTGTGTTGCGTCCGAAAACCTCTTCAGCCGCACCATGGTGGATGGGTTCCTCGACCTGTTCGAGGTATTTCAACGTGCGGAAAGCGAATTTCGCACGTCCTCCGGCAACGTTCGCCAGCATCCCGAAAAGACCGATGGGAACCCGGACGATGTTCCCGCCTCCCCGATGGTCGAGAATTGTCTGCAATGCGTCGGGCATTCTGAGCGCCTGCGGGCCGTAGGCATAATAAAGACCGAAACCACTTGGAAGCGTGTGTGCCAGCGACACCATTCGGGCGAGGTCTTTCGCTGCGATGAATCGATAGAGATTTCGCTGGCGGCCGATCTGGAAGGCTCGCCTGCCACGCACCAGAGGCAGGAGCATTTCCATCAGCATGGAGATTCTGAAAATGGTTGCGGGGATCGGTTGATCGAGCAGCATCTCCTCGACTCGCTTTTTCGTCCGAAAGACATACAACTCCGCTTCATCATTCATTGTCGCGCTGGAGATGTAGGTGATCTGTTCAATCCCCGCCGTTTCAGCGGCGTGAATCAGGTTCATCGTGCCTTGGTACTCGATCTTGTTGAACCGCTTCGGTCCAGCAGGACTGTTGAGGGTCACGTGAAGGCCCTGGCATTCCTTCAGCGCGAGAGGGAGCGAGGAGGGATTGGTGACATCGGCCTGTACGATCTCGACAGCATCGCCGAACCGTGCCCGCAACTTGTCGGGACGCCTGCTCATCACCCGCACAGGATGACCGAGTCGCACCAGGTGCTGCACCTGAGCTGCACCGGTCACACCCCTCGCTCCTGCAACGAGGATGCGGACATCAGATGGATGCCTGTTCATCCTGCCCTCAGTGGCCCATTCCACCCATCATGCCCATCGGCATGCGGCTCTGAGATTTTGCGTTCGGGTCCGGTTTTCCGAACACTGTAACAACATTCTTCGGTCTGTACAAGTACTTCTTCGCCACTCGCTTGACATCGGAAAGACTGACCTTCTGAACCTGGTCGTAAAGCTCCCATGTCGCCATCGGATCGCCGGTAAGCGCATCGTCCACGCCGAGCCCCATCGCCAGGTTGATCCTGCTTGAGTAACGGCGTAGAACCTTGCCGCGCAGATCTCCCTTGGCCACATCGAGATTGTGCTGATCGAACTGGCCTTTCGCAATTTCCTCGACGTGATTATAGATCGCATCGAGGGATTCCTGCAAGTGCTCTTCGGGGAGTCCTTCGCTGCTTGTCCACGATCCCCATCCATCGCGAAAGAGAACGCTTGAACCTGCGCCGTAGGCCCAACCCTTCTTCTCACCGAGGTCACGGTAGATGCGGTCCGAGATCATACCGTTGGCAACGTACAGGGCGGCTTTGTCCACAGGATCGACATCTTTCAGCAGGAATCCTGTCGCCAGGTAACCCTGGCGTCCCTCTCCCATCACTGTCGCCTCACCGGTCGTCGACGTCGGACCGGGGGAGACAGGTACGGGTTCGAGGCTATGCGGGAGCTGCTTCATCGCCTTGTCCACCTGAGCAATGATCTCTTCCGCGGGCGATGGCGCGAGAATGCTGATGATCAGGTTGTTCGCACCGAAGACATTCGTGCGGAACTCCGCGAGAGCGTTCATGTCAATGTTCTCAAGGCTGCTGCCATCACCGTAAACCGGCAAAGCGATGACATTATCACCGTAAAGGTGGCTCATGAATTCGCTTTTTGCTTTCGAGGTGAGCGACTTTCCGGAACGCTCCGTCCGTGATTTCATCTCCCCGACTATCTTGTCTATTGCGGCACGGTCCAATGTTCCCGAGGTGAGGAGGTTGCCGAGCAGATCGACGGCGTCCACCCAACGGTCCGCGAGCACCTGGATGCGCAGGAAACTGTACTCGGGAGTCGTTCGGTAATCGTCCATCGGAATCCGTGGATCGTCACCGACTTCCAGCTCCATCCCGATGGTTTTCATCGTCTGGTCGAGGGCTTCCTCGTCCACATTTCCATACCCTTCATTCAGCAGCCGGTGAAGCAGATCCACCCAGCCGCGACGAGCATCACCCTCGCGCAGGCTGCGTCCCCGAGCGACCATGTGAATGCCGGCGACCGGAGCGCCCTTGACCTGGCGGGCGATCACAACAAGACCGCTGGCAAGCGTGTCCTGAACAACCGGACCCAGTGTGATTCCACCCTCGGCCTCGCTGCCATCCGCAGGAACGTAGGCGCTGGCAACGTAAAGAGGGGATGTCGTCCAGCGCGCGGCGGCTTCTTCGATGTCGCTGGCGTCAATGCCGGCGACCGCTTTGTCCACGGCTTTCCAGAATCCGTAGGGCGCGACCGCGAGTTTCGGTACGAGAAGGAACGCACCGTACTGAACCTGCTCGCCGAAAAAGAGCTCAGACTGCTGCAAGGCTGCAATCTCCCTTGCTACCTCCTCGTCGGAAAAATCACGCTCTGAGAGGGAACTTACCGCGGCGATGATGCTTTGGGTGACCTGCTCGGGATCGGCTCCAGGCATCAATGGGGCGGTAACGTCGAGCACACTGAAAGCGGGATCTGTCGTCAGGCTGCTGTAGGCATAACGGACAATCGGCGGTCCACCGCCCATCAGTTCGTTGTTCAACGCCGCGTCGATGAAGGACGTCAGCACGGTATACGCCGGGTAATCGGGATCGTCGTACCGTGGCGCGGGGAATGTGACCTGCACCATCCCGGCATCTTTCGCACCGTAGGTCACCTGGAGTTTGCCCTGCCGCCAGTCGTCCAGGCCCTCAGGCCAGGGAGAAGGGCGTGTGGGCAGTTCACGGGCGGGGATGCCACCGTAAATATCCTCCGCAAGTTGCTCCATCTGGGCGAAGGAAAGGTCGCCGCGAAGAACGAGCGTCATGTTGTTGGGTGCATACCAGTCGTCGTGAAATTTTCTCACCGTACCAGCTGTCAGGGCCTTGATTCCTGTAATCGATCCGAGAGTCGGAAAACCGTAGCTGGTTTCACCGAAAACATGGTACAGGTGAGCGATTTCAGCAGGGAAGGAAGGGCTATTGTAACTCTGCTGGATTTCCGCGATCACCCGTCCCTTTTCCACCTCGAACGTGTCCGCGGGAATCGTCGAATTGAGCACCATGTCCATCTGGATGTCCATGGCCTCTTTGGCGTTCTCGACGGGGACGACCAGGATATAGGTCGTAGCGAGGTTGGAGGTGTTGGCGTTGTAGTAAGCGCCCATCTTGTCGAGGGAGTCGTAAATCTGGTCTTGGGTGCGGTTTTTCGTTCCCCGAAACATCATATGTTCGAGCATGTGGGTCGATCCCGCCGAAGCGAGCGTTTCATAGGAGGAGCCGGTACGGACAACCAGCAGACTCGAAAGCAGCGGACTCGATGCATCTGGCATCATCACAACGTCGAGTCCGTTGGGCATGTGAATGGTCCGCACCTCCTCGGCCAGAACCTGTGACGAGACCAACAGGACGGCGAGGAGACAGAACGTTACGGCGCGTTTCATGGATTTCCTCCCTGGAAACACAAGGGTGCGGCAGACAGCCCCCGGCTTCGTTAGTTGTTGTTTCAACA
>JAZDLX010000146.1:0-36100 GCA_043801585.1 bacterium
GCCGCCGCGATGCCAAACCCGAAACCGGGCATGTAGGAGAGGGAGACGATGTTCAGGATAACATTTGTCGTCGCCATCTCCACCGTTCCGAGCCGCGCAACAATTCCGCTGAAGGTGGCAAAGCCGAGCATCACCAGCAACGACCGGGACCCGGAGGGAATGGTCAGATTCAAGATCCGCCGAGCCATGTTCTTTGACAGATTGGCGATGCGATAGTAGCGATACTCTGTGCGTCGTTGATGTTTGAGTCCGACGCCGGCGAAGATGATCATGCCAATCACGGTTCCGAGAGTGCTGCCGAGCGCCGCCCCCCGAGGCCCCAGGGCAGGCAGCCCGAAATGCCCGAAGATCAGCACCCAATTGAGACCGACGTTGATGACATTCATCAGGATGCTGATCACCATGAACTGGTGCGTTTCGCCGATCCCGTTGAAAAATCCCCGGTGTGCCATGATGATCATAAACGGCAGCACGCCCAGGATTCTCAGGTAGACATACCCCTTTCCATCCGCGATCACGGCAGGATCGTTCGTAAACAGCGGCAAGAGGCTGCTGACCAGCGGCGCGAGCAGAAAACTTCCAATGGTGCCGATGATCAACGAAAGCATCAGAGCGTTATCAAGAGCGCGACCGGCCTCCCATGGCCGCCCTTCCCCGTATCGCCGCGCGGAAACGGCCTGGGTGCCAACATGCACCGATCCCAACGCACCCATGATCATCCACGAGAGGACGCCGCCAAGACCGGTCGCGGCGAGGGCAGAGGAACCCAGGCGGCCCACCATGGCGGTGTCCACGATATTCATCAGGGTTTGGGAGACCATCCCCACGACAACCGGACCGGCAAGACGCCAGACCCGCCGGGAGAGGGTCCTGTCAGGCAACAGACGTATCAACGTGCGTTCCCCAGGGGTTCAGATGAATTTTCGGTTGGCAACCTCCACGGTACATCAGCGGGAGGGTCGGGAAAGATAAGGTTGCAGCGGGCTTGACGGGAGGGCGAATCATTCCTCAGCGAGCATCGCCCCCAACCTGTCCGCGGATGGGGCCGCGTAAAGGCGGACGAGGCCCAGGTTGGTCTCCCGGTCCCACGCCACTCCGAGCAGGTGGTTCAGGCCGGCACGCACGATATGAAGGTGGTGGTTCGATCCCATCAGGGACATTTCCTCAAACGCTATCTCGCCGAGCGAATGGCAAACCGGCTGTCCCGCTTTCCACAGGGTAGCGATGCGTGCCGCGAAACCGGAGACATCCCCTTCAAAGGCGCCCGCCTCCACCACCGGTTCACCGGATAATTCGAGGACGACGGCGCCGACGGCACCAGTCATCGCCAGCAGATGTTCGAGCACGTCGCGGTTCTTCTTCAACCGTTCAAGGTCTTTCTGAATGTCCAGGAGGTCGAGCATCGTTCCTCTCAGTTCTCCTTGTTCCGAAGGTTGCGCGCGAGTCGGCGCCAGAGACCACCCCGATCCTGCTCCTCGCTTTCATCCTGCTGGCGATGATGTTCTCCTTCATCCGAAGAAGGTTTCACCTCCGGGAATCGGAACACAGGACCACGGACGGAGCCGGCAGGTCTCGACTCGTCCACGTTGTCTTCGTTCTTCTCCGGTGGGACTTTGGGTCGGTCCTCCGGCATTTCGGGACGGACCTCGCCGGATTCGGAAGGAACCTCTCGTGAGACCGATTCCTTATCGTTCTGTTTCGACAACCTGTCTTCGGCAGTCTTGACCCTTTCGATTTCAGGGGAGGCGTCCTTATCGAAAACGGCCGCTCTGGTATCCGTTTCGTCTACTCCCATCGTGGAGCGAGTGATAAACCCGAAGGATTTTTTCGGCGAGACGTTCTCAGTCTTTTTCAATCCATGGTCTGGAGTGCCGGAATCGGCGCGTTCGACGGTCTCATCCGATTTCGCCTCCCCACCTTCCGGAGTCTTGATACCGGGTGCATCCTGTTCCTTCGTTCCATCGCCTGGCAACATCTGAGTGGTTGATTCGACCTCCGCACCCGCTGGCGATTTCGTTTCATCCGCTCGTTCATTCGCGGGATGAACGGTGGCGTAGCCGGGAAGGGCCATGCTACCGTGATTCTCGACCATTTCATCCGGATCGATGGATGGCAGCGCCTCGATTCCGGTCTTCGCCTCCCCGGGTGGAATCGCCGCAATGGTTTCGGGTTCCACGGTCTCCAACGTCACAGACGGTACGCCTGACGACCGATTCCCGACGACCGGCTCAAGGGAATCGGGAATCCTCGCTTCGTGTGAACTTTCGGCACTCTCCGGCATTTTCCCTGGCGTTACCTCGGCTTTCTGCTCCCGGCGGGAAAGAATCTGATCCCGTATCGATTTCAAGACCTTCAGCAATCCATATCCTGTCGTCGCCACCGTTTCAAAAGCGGGCGCTTCCCTGACATTCAGGGCACCGTTCAACGCCCCGACCAACGACTCATCGGAGAGATCGCGACGGTTCCAGGCAAAAACCCAGGGGATTTCATCGGGGTCCCGCTCGAGGGATTCGAGGGTTTCACGGACCCTCCGCAGGTTGTTCGAGTTGGTGGTCAAACGGCCTTCAGCCGCATCCGCCAGGAAGATGACCCCCTCGGCATCCTGCAGCAGTTTCCGCCAGGTGGTCTGTGAAGAGACCTCCCCGTGCACCGTACAGATTTCGAAACGGGCACCTTTCCCCTCCGGTGGCAAATGCCCTGAACCCAACTGGATGGACAGCAGGACTTCGGATTCCGACTCGACGGGCGTCAGGCGACCTCGCTGGTTCACCGGAACGTTGCCGATCAGCGTCCGCAGCGCGGTCAATTTGCCGCTGCCGGATGGACCGACGATCGAGATCCGGAGTGGGTTTGCGATCCCGCTACTCATGACGCTTCTCCGCCAATAGATTGTTCCGCCCTGAATGCGGAGTCGAGGTGCATCCTGAGTGGTTCCAGTTCAAGACGGAGCATGCCGACGTTGGCGATGCGATCCGTCTCGATCACAATCAACCCTCCAAGGGTTGGCACAATCAGCAGAATCCCGCCCTCCCAGTGGATTTCCTGCAACGAAGGAACTGCCGTTGCCAAATTTCCGTTCGAGATGATATTCCAGGCCCGAGTGAGTTGAGCGTGGAGCAGGGGCGGCACACGCCCTTCGTGGACGACGATCTGGCCGTCTAACCCGACGAAGGAAGCGTTTCGTACTCCCGGTATCCGGACGATCTTGCGAACGTCTTTCGGATGCATCCCTACTCCCCGCAAACCATCAGTTCAACTCTTCGTGCAGCGTCTGCAGCAGATCCCGCAGCCCATCCTCCCGCGATCCTCCCAGCGGTTTTCCAGCCACAGGCATCCAACTCACCAGCAGGACGAAGGGATCGTCGCGAAGCAGCAGGACCGCCTCGTCATCAAAGCGAAATTCGGCTCTCAGCAGCGCACTGCCGTGCATCTCACCGGCGGTATTGAAGGTGACATTGGCCAATTCCGCGGCCCAGGCGGCAAAGCGATCGAGATCGATCCGGTCCCGAGTGTAACCTTCGCGGACAACCCTGAGCACCGGCAAGCCGGAAACCGTTGCCACGAGAATCGCCTGTGCACCCTTCGGATGAAGAATGTCCAACGCCTGTCTCTCGATTTCACCGATCCCGCTGTTGGATGTTTCAGCCATCCTGCTCGATCCTCAGACGTAAAGTGCGCCTCGTTCGCGACTCTTCTGCAGACTTCTCAGGTGACGAATCCGTTTCGTCAACCGCATCACCACCGCACCGCGGGCGACGCCCTCTTTGAATCCGGCGACGATCACCAGATCGGCAACGATTCCCGTGACCACGATACAGTTTTCGATTTCCTCGATGATGTGCGACGGCTCGCGCTCTCCCACCGCCTTCCAGGCCCGTGAATATTCACGTGCCAGCAGGGCAAACCGAGCCAGGGAAGGCATCTCCTCCGGAGGACGCAGAGAACCTCCAGGACCGATCACCTTCGTCAGAGCACGAGCTTCCTCATCAAGAACAGCTACCCAATCCAGCCCACTGAGACCCGCCAGGTCCTCGAGAATGACGAGGATCCGGTCCCGCCAGACGGGATTCAGCTTTTCCCAGGTGGCGGGAACCACCCAGGATTCGTCCGCTTTCACGTTCATCTTCGCTCTTTGGCTGCAGAATCGCCATTACAAGCTATTCAATAAAGGAACGTAAATCACCGAATGATTTCAGCCAAGACGTTGTAAATAGGAGTCTCTCGCACAGCAATGAGCTCCTGTCCGATCCGATCCAGCGAACGGTTTCGTTGGCGCAAGCCACCATGCCCGTATAGCTTTGCACGAAGAAGGTGGACGGTTGGATGATACGGATGGATGACGGGAGATTGCGATGAATATCGTCTGGTTCGCCCTGATCGTTCTCGCGGTGATCGTCGGGGCGATTCTCGGCAACATGCAGGCGGTGACCGACGCCGCCATGGAATCGGCGAAAACCGCGGTGGAGCTTGCGATCGGCCTGATCGGAGTGATGGCGTTGTGGCTCGGTCTGATGCGGGTTGCCGAACAAGCGGGACTCGTGCAGCAGTTGGCGAAACTTCTCCGCCCGATCCTGAAACGCCTGTTCCCGGAGGTTCCCGTCGATCACCCGGCGATGGGCAGCATGGTGATGAACATCGCAGCGAATATGCTCGGTCTCGGCAATTCAGCCACCGCCCTCGGATTGAAAGCGATGAAAGATCTCGACGATCTGAACATCGAGAAAGAGAGCGCCTCCAACTCGATGGCCATATTCCTCGCGATCAACACCTCCTCGGTGACAATCATCCCGGCGACCGTAATCGCGATTCGCGTCTCCGCCGGTTCGACAGCTCCCGCCGAGATCATCGGGCCGACCATCGTCGCCACTGCCGTTTCCACCATCGTGGGGATTGCTGCGGCGAAACTCTACCAGCGTTTTGCCAAACCTCAGTCGCCTTCCGTCAAAGGCTCCGCCGGGGAGGTGGGCGATGAGTGAATCCATCCAGGGTGTTTTCACCGAGATCGGCGCATGGGCGATCCCCCTGATCCTGCTTGGCATTGTCGCTGCGGGGATGCTGAAAAAGGTGAAAGTCTACGAGGTATTTGTCGAGGGCGCGAAAGAGGGTTTCAAGGTCGGAGTTCGGATCATCCCCTTCCTCGTCGCCATCCTCGTCGCCATCGGGATGTTTCGCGCGAGCGGGGCGCTGGACCTCTTCGTCCGGATATTGTCTCCGCTGCTCGGGTGGATCGGATTTCCCCCGGAAGCGGTGCCGATGGCGCTGATCCGCCCACTCTCGGGGAGTGGTGCGCTGGGCGTGCTGTCCGAAATCCTGACGACCCATGGCTCCGAATCGTTTGTCGGACGCGTCGCATCCGTGATGATGGGTTCGACGGAAACGACCTTTTACGTGCTTGCGGTGTACCTTGGGAGTGTTGGCATACGGCGGGGACGCCATACGCTCGCGGCGTGCCTGACCGCAGACGCGGCGGGGCTTATGGCTGCTTTTGTCGTGTGCAAAATCGTGTTCGGTTAGGGAGCGATGATAGATGACAGCGAAATACAGATCGCAGGGAAAAAACGCCTTGATCATTCTCGATGGAATGGCCGAGAACGCCCTCCATTGGGTTGAATGGGACAGTTATTCACTGCGGCTTGCTGTGGACGGAGCTTACGACCGGCTGCGAGCGCAGGCCCTGCTCCCTGACCTGCTCACCGGTGACTTCGACAGCATCACCCGCCAGGGTCTCCGGCACGCTGAGGCCAACAACGTCGAAATCATTCTTAATGATGACCAGGACACGACGGATTCTCAAAAAGCCATTTCACTGATGATCGAGCGGGGAATTGACAATGCGGATATGATTGGGTTTCGCGGCACACGAATTGACCATGAACTTGCAACTCTTTCAGCCGTCGCTGCGGTGACCGATAAAATCCATATCCGGCTGATCGATGAAGTTGCAGAGGGGTGGATTCTGAAAGGCCCTGCGACACGGAAGATCCAAAACGCTCAGGGTCGAACCTGCTCGCTGATGCCGCTCAGCACCTGTAAATCCGTTTCACTCCAGGGATTTCAATGGCCGTTGGAACAGGTGACACTGTCACCCGGGGAACGTTTCGCCTGTTCAAACGTGGTCAACGACAGGAGTGCGGAAGTCAAACTGCTCCAGGGAATTCTTCTCCTCTACCTTCACCATGGAACTTCCGTGTAAACAGTGCGAGAGCAAAGAGGCAGCACCAGGCGTTCGAATACCTCCTTGCCACAGGTGAATACCGCCTGTATCTTAACGCGATAAACGACCTTTCCATACCGCGCGGATGATACGGGGCGGACGAAAGTCCGCCTTGTTGCATACGGAGAAGCCTTGGCATGGGCAAACTTCTTGAAGACTACCGTAAAGGCTTAAAACCATTGGTCGTGGAAGAATGGGTGGACCTGCTCGTCTATCGTCCGCTCGGCTTCTTCGTTGCGTTACCGCTGAAATTCACTCCTGTCTCACCAAACTTTGTCACTTTAGCCTCCGCCCTCGCGGGACTTCTCGGCGCGGTTGCCATGGCCTTCGGGCGTTACGACTGGCTTGTCTGGGGAGCCATTCTATACGCTTTCTCCAATGTGCTCGATTGCAGCGACGGCCAACTCGCCAGGATGACGGGGACGTTCAGCCGCTACGGACGTATCTATGACGGGGTGGCCGATTATGTAGTCGGACTGAGCACCTTTCTGGCCCTCGGGATCGGATGGCGTCCCGAAGGTTACACGCTGCCCGGCTGGTGGGCATTGGTCATTTTTGGCGGGATTGCCTCCACCTCCTATCATGCGATGCATCTGAACCACGTGCGCCAGGCCTATCTGAGAGCCATCGAGCACAGTTCCGGGGAGCACGTCATCCATCGCGGGAAGAAAAAACGCAAGAAATCCCGCAAGATGATGTTTTTCTACCTGCCGTTCTATTTCCTCTACCGGACCTACCTTTGGGTGGAACGGGCGGTGCGAAGGCAGGTACGGTTGCCATTGGAACTCCCAGAGGAGGTTCGACATCTGCCTTCCTTGCGGTTGGTGCTTGTTCTCTGGACCTTTACGGGCAAGGGTACGCATGTCACCCTGTTGACGATCTTCCTCCTTCTCGGAAAACCGGAAGATTACCTTTGGTTCTGTCTGATACCGGGGACGTTGTGGGTGCTCATGGTGGAGCTGGCGCACCTCAGCACCCTGCGAATACTCAACCGAAAGCTGGAGAGCCTGAGAGATGAAAGCCCTGATACTGGTCGCCGGTCAGTCGGTTCGGATGGGAGAACTGACAACAGGGACGCACAAAACGCTTCTGCCAGTGGGCGACCGGCCGATCTTGAGCTGGATGTTGCAGGCTCTCAAGAACAACGGGATTAACCGCATCCTGTTCACCTGTGGGTATCAGCGGGGACTTCTCGAGAAATGGGTCGCTGAGCATTTCCCCGAGCTCGAGGTTTCCTGGATCGAAAATCCCGACTTTTCCTCAACCAATACTGGTTATTCCGTCTGGCTTACACGCGAGCACGCTCTCGCCGACGACGAGGACCTGCTGCTGATCAACGGCGACGTGGTGCTTGACCGTCGCGCGATCGCCGCTACGCTGAATGCGCAAGGCCAAAATGTCCTGGCGACCCGTTTTGATCGTGTCGCCGCGGAAGAGGTGAAGGTCCGTCTCGACGGTAACGGTGTGGTCACGGAAATCGGCAAACACATCGATCCGTCAGACGCTGCAGGAGAATCCGTCGGGATCAACCGTCTTTCCCGTCCGTTGCTTGATCTCCTGTTCCCCACCCTTGAGCACCGAATTCGATACGGTGAGGGACGACGAGAATTCTACGAGCACGCCTTCAACGAACTGGTCAACCGCGGTGAATCGTTCCGTACGGCGGATGTGACCGAGTTGCCTGTAATCGAGATTGATACACCGGAAGATTACGCAACGGCACGCAGACATTTTGCCTCGCGCCTGGTGGAGTAACTTTAGATGCCAGTACATCTTCCGGTAGGCGAGGTGGCAGCGCTTGGCACCGCGTTCCTCTGGTCCTTTTCCTCGATGCTGTTCGCCTCCGCCGGGCGGCGCATCGGATCGCTGACGGTCAACCGCTTGCGCCTGCTGGTCGCTACCCTCCTGTTGATGGGTCTGCACACCCTTTTCACCGGTTCGCCAATTCCACACGGTTCTCCGCTCGCGTGGATGTGGCTCGCACTCTCAGGGATTATCGGGTTTGCGATCGGGGATACTCTTCTGTTTCGAACATTCGTGATTCTCGGACCAAGGATCGGCATGGTCCTGATGACCCTCACGCCTGTATTCAGTGCGCTGCTTGCACTGATCCTGCTCGACCAACGGATGAGCCTGTTGCAACAGTCGGGTATGATCACCGTGATTGCGGGCGTCAGCTGGGCCGTGATCCACCGGCCACCGCTTGTCACCTCCTCGAAAGAGGGACCGCCCGCCCTGGGAATCGTTTTGGGGATTCTGTCTTCACTATGCCAGGCGACCGGTCTTGTCCTGTCGCGATTGGGAATGGACGCAGGACCGCCACCGCTCACCGCCAACCTGATGCGTCTGCTCAGCGCTCTCGCTGTGATGACGCTGATCTTTGTTTTTCGTGGACGGATCGTGGAGGTCGCCGCCGCCCTGAAAGACCGGATCGCACTGACACAGTTGACTTCAGCGAGCACTTTTGGACCCGTAGTCGGTGTCTGGTTATCTCTCGTCGCGGTGAATCTTGCGCCGATCGGAATCGCCGCCACGCTGATGAGCATCAGCCCTGTTTTACTCATTCCTCTCTCGCACTTCTTGCTTCGAGAGCGCATTCACCCACAAAGTGTGATCGGAACAGGCGTAGCGGTCATCGGAGTAGCCCTTTTAATCGGCTTTTCAACCTGAATGCGAACTCCCCTCCCTTCCCGTTTTTCCTTGTAATGGTGCGGTTTGTGCAGAGTTCAATTTCCATTAAATTTCTTGTTGACCCCTTGACAACGCCCATTTTGTTCCTATCTTAGGGCGTGGAATTGGGTTGGCGGTGGGACCGGCAGGTTCAGCCAAACCCTTTGCAGTGACTAAAATTTGTCGGTCACACTACCGACGTAACCAGGAGGTGACATGAACAAAGCGGAACTGGTAGACGCCGTCGCCAAGAAGACAGGCGAGACAAAGCGTCTAACGGAAGGGTTCCTGGATGCCATGGTTGATACGATTACCAAGTCCGTGGCAAAAGGCGAAAAAGTCAGCATCGTCGGATTTGGCAGCTTCGAGAAGAAGACTCGCGGTGCGCGCATGGGTCGCAACCCGCGCACAGGCCAGACGATCAAGATTCCGAAAAAATCCTACCCGTCCTTCACCCCGGGAAAGGCGTTCAAGGATACGGTCGCCTAACCCCTGCACGGTTTGCGAACGCAAAGCGCGGCGCCGAAGTCTCGGCATCGCGCTTTTATTTTCATGAACTTAGAAAATTTCAGTGCTCGTTGTGTTCGGACATAGCCGGGATAGTGTACTCACAATGCCGATAGATCGGCATTGTGAGTACACTGTCCCAAATTGAGCTCGGAGTTCCGTGTCTTCATCAGTGCCTGTCCGCCACAGGTAAAAAGCGGAGAACTGACGGTAAGGTGTTCCCAATCGACCACCCCGTCAGGTCACACCCGCCATCCGGCGGCCACTACCTGACGAAACGGGGAATGGCTTCGCTGTGGCGAGAATTCCAGAGTCACCCGATTGGCGGCAGACGGTTTGGAAAGGGTTTTGCTTTCAAACCGTCTGGAAACGGATGGATTTCAGACAGTATGGCAAAAACTGCCTCCCAAACTGTCTGGGGATGAAACAGAAGATCGAACGGCCACAATGGCAAATCCCTCTGCCCTGTCAATTTGCATCCTGATCCTGAGCGGCTTGCCAGACACCGTCTTCTTCCCCTATTTTTCGCAAACCTTAAGCGGGGGCAGCATGCAGTACGACGAGAACGGCATTTTTGCCAAGATCATGCGGCGTGAAATCCCAGCGGATATCGTCTATGAGACGGACAATGTGCTCGCCTTCGACGACATCAATCCGAAAGCGCCGGTTCATGTTTTGATCATTCCGAAGCTGAACATAGCGACGGTGAACGATTTCCAGCCGGAGCACGCTCAGATGATCGGCGAGCTGGTCCTGGCGGCAAAGCAGATCGCCAAGGACAAAGGTATCAGCGAGAGCGGGTACCGGCTTGTTTTCAACACGATGTCGGATGCGGGTCAGGACGTCTTCCACGTCCACCTTCACCTGATAGGTGGACGCCGGATGACCTGGCCTCCGGGATAGACCCGGAGTCGGGCGCCAAGGGCGGCTTGGAGCGGCTACGCCACTCGCGCCGCAAAATCCGGAGTCGGGTGCTTTGGGCTGCCCCATAGCTTCATCCGCCGTGGCGAAATACCACAACATCCCCCAGCGAACTGTAGGGCGGGCCTCCGTGCCCGCCTTCTTTCTGTTCGCGGAAAGGGATCCCCGATCAGGTCGAGAACAGGCATCCGCGTCACCCAAGGTGTCATTGCGAGGAACGAAGCGACGAAGCAATCTCGTTGTTCAATTAAGTCGAGTGAATGCAGTTAAAACACTCAAAACTCTCTTGCAGAAATCCGGGCATCGAGCTGGCCGGGCCACCCAAAGCCGCTCTTTTTTCGGGAGACAGGCGCGGAACAGCCATTGATTGCCACGGGGTCCGGCCTTATCTTGTCGGGCCTTATTCATCCCGGCAGGCGTTGTGCCGCCGGGAAAAAACCTTTAACACCCGAAAGAGGTGATTGGAGTGCCGTACGTGAAGCTGCGTGAAGGCGAACCGTTCGAAAAGGGGTTCAAGCGTTTTCTGAAATCCTGCGAGAAATCCGGCCTGATGGCGGAGATTCGCAAGCATCAGCGCTATGAGAAGCCCAGTGAAGCGCGCAAGCGCAAGTCGAACATCGCCCGGCGCAAGATGCGCAAGATGCAGGCGGCGATCGATCGCAAGGGTCGTCCCTGATCCTCGGGGAATTTCCCCGCGCATCCCGCTCCGACGGCGTGGAGGCATTGATGGCATCCGCGACCGATTACGAAGCAAAGCTTTCCGAGTTGTTGAAGGGAGCCATGAAGTCCGGCGATAAACGCCGACTCATGGCTCTCCGCGCTCTGAAAAGCCTGATCACCACGGAACGCACCAGGAAAAGCGGCCCCCTTGAGGAAAAGGACGCGATCGCCGCGCTCGCATCCTACAAGAAAAAAATGGTGGGTGCGCTCGAACAGTACCGTGACGCCGGGCGCGAAGAACTGGCGGCGGGCGCTGAGGTCGAAATCGCTCTTTGCGATGAATTGTTGCCAGCCCAACTCTCCGCCGAAAAGATCGAGAAACTGGTGGACGAGCAGATCGCCGCGGTTGGCGCCTCTTCCCCGCAGGATCTCGGCAAGGTAATGGGACCGGTGATGAAAAAAGTGGCCGGCCAGGCGGACGGCAACCTCGTCCGTGAAATCGTGACACGAAAGCTGGGAGGGGGAGCGTGACCATCCTTGACTGGGTACTGATCGGCCTGTTCGGCTATTTCTCTATCCGCGGGCTCTTCCGCGGATTTTTGCTGGAACTGTTTGACCTGGTGGCGCTGCTGGCGGGGTATTTCACGGCACGTCTGCTGGGTCCGGTGTTCGGACTCTGGCTCTCGAACAACACCCCGATCAACCGCTGGCTTTCAGCAGTGATTGCGGCAATCCTGCTGTTTATCATCGTAGCGGCGACGATCTTTCGCGCGGCTCACTTTCTCCGCACAGTTCTTCACTCGGTCAACCTCGCCGGGTTCGACAGGGCACTCGGCTCGGTGTTCGGACTGATCAAGGCGTTGCTGAGTATCCTGGCGATCTTCCTGCTGCTCTCGCTGACCCCATGGTCCCGGTCGATCGGAGAATATGCGTCACGGGGAGAATTCTCTTCGTGGCTCTGGCTGGGATCGCAGGTGGTCCGTGACACAGCTGAAATCGAACCCCTATTCCCCACCCAGGCGATGGCGAAGTGGTTGCGGGCCGCTGGTGTGAACGAGGAAGCGGTCCACATCGCCACGGATCAGCCCGATCTGCTCGACGCCCTGCTTGAACAGGCCCGGCAGGGGCAGATCGACCTCCCCGTGGATCAAATTCGGCGTGGTGAACCGGCACTGAAGTTGCCAAAGCAATTCGATCTCGATCCTGAAACCCAGGACGTCCTCGTTCGCATCCTCGAAGACACCAACACTACAGCAACCGAGAAAGCTCGTCTCTTCTGGCGAGAATTGAGTGTCAGCCTGGAAACAGAAAAGCAGCCCTGAGGGCTGCTATTCTGAAGACACCTGTGGCCGCTTTGCGTGGTTTTCTGGCTGCTTCTTCCAGTTCACGGTTCTCGGTGGCCTATTGACAATTACTGCGACCGCCAGAACCGAGTGAACCTCACCAACCTGCCCTTGCGGTACCTCCGCGAACAGGGTCAGTTGTCTACGTGACCGCTGGGCTTTTCAAATCCAACATCCTTCGGATTGAAGCCCGACCGAAACAGTTTTTCGAGGAGCAGATCCGTCACCATTTCCGAGAGTTTTTCAATTGTAGGATCTGCGTTGATCTCTTGCCCGAGGACGCCGAATTCGAGGCGTTCCAGCCTCATCCGTGCGCCTTCGAGCGAAAGCCCCTCCTCATAAATCAACTGCTTCAGAAGTTCGATCTTTTCCACCGCTTCCTGGTTGAATCGGCGCTGGCCTCCGCTGGTGCGGACAACTTGCATGTACTCACGAAAAGCCGATTCCCATTTCCGAAGCGTCGGAGTACTCACGCCGGTCAAAGCATTGACCTGGCTGATCGAATAGAGGGCGCGGCCGGAGTCCGGAGTTTGGTCTGCTGCCATGACGCGTCCTTCCTTCCGGCGGGGGTATCTCCCCCGGTCGAATGACTCACATGGGTCGCCGTCCCCCTTGCCAGTATGGACGGCATCCAATGGTCCTATCGGCAGTTAGGGGTTCAAACTTTAGTGGATTGGGGATTTCCGGGGTTGCCCACGAGGCACAACTGGCAATTTTGCACAAAAAGGTTTTGTTAGTGATTTCCGGCGAGCAGCTCGATTACCTGTTCGGAGTTTTCTGCCTGCCGCAACGCCTCGCGGATATCCTCACGCGACAGTTTGCGGACAAGTGCCGCGGTGATATGAAGGTAACTGTCCAGACCTTCCGGGGGAACGGCAGAGAAGAATACCAGATCGCATAATTTACCGTCAGGTGCCTGAAAATCAAGAGGTTCAACGAGGCGTACATAAGCGCAAAGGATATGACGGACAGCGTTGGTACGTGCGTGAGGCATGGCAATTCCATGCTCCAGGCCGGTGGGAAGCTCCTCCTCACGCTTCACGGCGTCTTCGACAAGACGATCGACATTGATTACGGCTTCATTATCTTTCAGATTATCAGCGACTTGGCGAATCACATCCATGCGGTCTGCCGCGTTCATGTCGAGGAAGATCACATCGTCCGTGAGCAGTGTTCCCAGTGCCATTGTCTTGATCATCTGCCGTCCGTTTATGGTGTTTTCAGCGACGCCGAAGTTTTTGCAGATCTCTGCGCTGTTTTTTTACCGGGCGTGCACCCTGGTCCTGATGAGGTCCTTTCAAGCGTTGCGCCAGGGCGATCAGTTCCCGCTGTCGAACAACGTCCTCGGGCGTTTCATCCTGCCAAAGCTCACGCGCTACTTCCTTGGAAATGTTCTTACCCGGCAGGTCCAGGAGACGGATTTCACGGTAGAGACCTTTCTCACGAATGCTCAGGCGATCCCCAGCATGAACCTCCGTGGAAGATTTGGCCACGCCTCCGTTGACCTGCACCCGCCCCTGTTTGCACGCATCCGTCGCCTGGCTCCTGCTTTTGAACAGACGGACACGGAAAAGGACATGATCCAAGCGGTCACCACCGGCCATCGCCTCCTCCTCCCTGATGCAGCAGGGAAGCTACGTTACCATCCCCCTCCGGGCAAGGCCGGAAATCGATATAGCCCCATGAGTTGAGTTCCATTTCAGGAGTATCTTCAGGAAGCTACTCCAAGGAGGGTCCGATGAAACGCATTCTCGCCAGCCTGACACTACTCCTGTTCGCTGTGACTGCCCACTCCGGTGAGCCACCGGCAACAACCCTGACCCTGCATCCGGGACCCACCTATATCACCTTCAGCCAAGTGGCGGAATCCGCATCCCCCGATTCGATCTTCGGAAATCAGCTTCCCGGAGCTGCTGCGTGGGCAGCCTCTACGCGAATCCTGACCGCCAACGCCGAACCGGCTTCCGGCAGCTACTACGACACCCGTCAAAAAAGCTGGCGGGGAACGCTCAAATCCCTCGAGGTGGGAGCGGGGTACTGGATTGTTCTTCCACCATCGATGCCACCGGTGACGCTGACCATCCCGGGGATTGTCTCGAGTGCAGGAATACCACAAACGAGGAACGGTGTCCTGGTCACGGTGGAACAGGGAGGGAGTCTCGTTCGCCCCTCGGAACCTCCGAGGTCCACCGCCGAACGGATGGTGGTGAAGGAAAAACCGACCACCATCACAGCCTCGTCCGGCGTCTACGTACAGGAAGGCTCGGTGGGCGTGCCTGCAACTCCCGGCACTCCCGGGGATCTTCCCGTTGCCTGGGTGAAAATCGCCCTGGACTCCCTCTACTCCCCGCCGCCGGGAGTGCACGTTCCCGGCGCGGAATCGGCGATGATCCCAATGCCGCTGCCGTCGGGGGGACTGGTCACAGTTGCACCACCTCCCGATTTTTCGATCCCTCCCTGGGGGAAGGGACCCGTTCCTGAATAGAACATCCAATCTATCTATCCGTTCGTTAAGTCATTTATTTGTAGTCTATTAACAACTATTTCATATACTTCATAATACCCCTCCTTGTCCCGCGAGAGTTGAATTCCTCCCGATCCCTTGACAATGACTGCTTGCATCACCATCTTAGTCACATGATTTAGTCATACGACTAATTCAATTGATTGATTAAAACGTGGGGCCGTCTATGGCCGTTGATCCGTTGAAGAAAGAAAAAGCTGCCGGAGAAACAAACTCCGCCTTTCAAGGTGAAACCGGAAAACCCAGCGCCTTTGAACGATTCACCAGGAATTTTCAGAACGAGGACATCAAGAATTTTTTCCGGAAGGTTCCCGAAGAGCTGCTTCCCCTCCCCGATGATGCGCCTCGCCATCGCATCATTGAAGCGGCGAGGATTGTGTTCGCGGAAAAGGGGTACGATGCGGCGACGACCCGTGACATCGCGGAGCATGCCGGAGTCAACCAGGCGATGATCCACTACTACTTCGGCAGCAAACGGCAGCTTTACCAGCGCACCCTGATAACCCAGATGTACCTGCTGTTTGGTACCATCGCTCCGAAAATCGACGCCAGGAAATCGCCGATCGCCTTTGTTGTCAATTTTCCCCTGCTGATGATCGACACCTTCCGGGACCACCCGGTCTGGATGAATTTCATGCGGCGGGAGCTCGCCTCGGGCGGCGAGGGTCTTCAGGAGATGATCGAGGGAATGGACCACCTCGGGCCAAAAGGGTTCAAAGAGCTGTTTCGTCCCATGTTCGAGCAGGGTGTTCATGATGGCCAGATCCGCGATTTCGATTTCGACAGTGTGTTTCAGTTCGTGCTTTCGATCGCTTACGCCATCCTGATCGTGGACCCACTGTTCAAGCAGGTGACGAACACTTCGGTTCTCGATGACGACACCTGGAGGGTCCGCAGACCGGTCTGGGAATCGATCCTCCGTTACGGCATCGAACCGCGGAAGGAGAGTTGAGATGCGTCGTCTGTTTTTAATCCACCCGACCCTGCTGGCTTCTGGACTGGCCCTGCTGCTTTCACTCGCCGGAGAAACCGTCCACGCACAGACCTCTCTCCCGTTGCAGGAGTGTATTACGCAGGCACTCGTTTCCTCGCCCCGGCTTCAGGTGGCGAAAAGCCAGCTCGAGGCCAGCGAAAGCGTTGCCCAGGCGAGCCGTGGACAACGCCTGCCGAGCGTGGCGGCGTCCGGAAACCTCAACTACGTCAGCGAACTTCAATCGCTGGACATCGCTCCCAATCCCGCCCTTCCGACAGGAATGTCGTTCACCTTCGGCGATAATCTTTCCTACTCCCTCTCCCTCGGCGTGCGGGCTCCACTCTACGCGGGGGGGAGCCTGGTTTCTCAGGAACGGGCTTACCTCTACGAAGCATCCGCCAGCCAACGCGACTTCGCCGCCGACAGTCTGACCGTGCTGTACGAAGTGCGAAGCGCTTATTACCGAGCCCTCGCCGCAGCGGAAGCGAACCGTCTCACGAAGAACGCCCTCGACCGGCTGTTGCGCCACCAGAAAGACGTGGAGAACATGCAGCAGGCTGGGATGGCGGATGAGGAGACGCTTCTGACTCTGCTGTCCCACATCCGTGAGGCCGAGCAGACGGTGGCCTCAGTCGAAGCTGGTTTTCGATCCGCGCAACTGGAGCTGGGCCGGGTGATCGGCCGCGCCGGAGAAGAGATCACCGCCAATGGGGGGTTGTCGGTTTCGCTCGATGCTTCCGTCACGACTCGGGACGTCGAGACCCGTCCTGACCTGGAAGCGTTCGATCTGCGTGCGGAGAGCGCCAGCCGACGTGTGCATGCGGCGAAGGGGAGTTATCTGCCGACCGTGTCCGCCATGGCGGCGTTCAATTACGGGAAACCGGGGGTGAATTACATCCAGAACGAGTGGATGAGCTATGCGACCGCCGGCATCAGCCTGAACTGGACGGTTTTTGACTGGAGCGTGAGAAAGCACACGGTACAGAGCGTCCGGTCCTCACGGCAGAAACTTCTCGAATCGAAACGAGCTGTCGCCGAAATGTGGCAGACAAGGCAGGCGGCGGCTCAGGCTCGGCTGGAATCCGCCCGGAGAGAACGAACCGCCGCTGAATCACGGCTCGAACTGGAACGGAAGCGGTATCATCTCGTTGAAGGCAAGAGGACTCAGGGACAGGCCAGCGAGCGCGACCTGCTCGACGCCCAGGACGATCTCTCGTCCGCGGAAATCGGGCTTGCTCAGGCGCTCGCCCAGGAACGGTTGGCCGAGACGGAACTCCTTTACGCACTTGGCCGTTGACACGACAGAAACAGACAACGTTCTCCCCCGCACCGGGGATAACAGCGAGGAACATACGATGGCAAAACGAATCCCGACCTTACCCATTCTGCTGGCGCTTTCGCTCGCGGTACTCGCCGGCTGTGGCAGCAGCAAGAAAGGCCCGAACCCCTCCGGCACACTGGAGGCGACGGAAGTGGACCTGGCGGGCACCTGGCCCGGAAAGGTTCTGGAGGTTCGCGTGCGCGAGGGAGATCATGTGAAAAGAGGCGATTCCCTCGTCGTGATTGACACCGACCTGTTGCGTTTGCAGCGGCGCCAGTCGGAAGCAGCCCTGCAATCCCTCGACGCTCAACTCGGGGCGGCGCAGGATATGGCGAAACAGGCACAGCAGAATTCCCGTCTCGCGTCGGTCACCGCCGAACGGACCGCACTCCTTTACCAGCAGGGCAGCGCCACTCAGCAGCAAGTGGATGAAACGAGCACCCGCAAGGGTGTCGCCTCTTCACAACTTGCCGCGGCACAGAAACAGGTGACAGCTCTTCGTGCCGAGTCCTCTCGCCTGCTCGCCTCGCTGGCGTTGCTCGACCGCCAGATCCAGGATGGAATACTCGCCTCGCCGCTTGACGGGACAGTGCTGCTCCGCTCCGTCGAGCCGGGTGAGGTGCTGGGCGTTGGAGCCACAGCACTCCGTCTCGCTAACCTGAGCCACCTTGAACTGCGGGTTTTTCTCGACGTCAACGATGTCGATCGCATCTCGCTGGGCCAGGAGGTGACCGTTCTTGTGGATGCGCTCGAGGGTGAAAAGCTGACCGGGCGGGTCAGCTGGATTTCCAGCGAGGCGGAATTCACTCCCAAGAATGTCCAGACCCGCAACGCCCGTTCTCAGCTCGTGTACGCGGTCAAGGTAGACGTCGATAATCCAGATGGCCGTCTCTCGATCGGGATGCCCGCTGAAATGGTGCTGCCCTGACAGTGCGGATGACGAAAGGTGACCTCTGATGACTCAGGACGGCGACAACGGGCTGCGGATTTCCGGCCTGCGCAAGAGCTACGGCGAACGAACGGCGGTGGACGGGATTGACCTCGAGGCGCCGCTCGGTTCGATCACGGGAATCATCGGCCCGGATGGGGCGGGGAAAACCACCACGATGCGCATTGTCTGCGGGCTATTACTCCCCGACAGCGGGTGCACGGAGGTGATGGGATTCGATCCGGTCACACAACACAAACAGGTCCGTGAACGCATCGGCTACATGCCCCAACGGTTCAGCCTCTACCCCGATCTGACCGTCCAGGAAAACCTCCGCTTTTTCGCAGACCTCTACGGCGTTTCTTCGAAAGAGTACGTCGCACGAGAACCTGAGTTGATGCAGTTCAGCCGATTGGGGAGTTTCCGCAACCGTCGAGCCAGCGCCCTGTCCGGCGGAATGAAGCAGAAGCTGGCGTTGATCTGCACCCTGATCCACACACCCCAGGTGCTGGTGCTCGATGAACCGACGTTCGGCGTGGACCCCGTCAGCCGCAAGGAATTCTGGAACATTCTGCGAAACCTGGCGAACGACGGCCTTTCACTGCTCGTCAGCACCGCTTATATGGACGAGGCGGGACTCTGTGACCATCTCGCCCTGATGCACAAAGGCAAGATCGTACAGCGGGGAACACCGGACGAGGTAATCAATGCCTATCCTCGCAGACTTCTCGAAATCGTGGGAAAAGACCCGACCATCCTGCAGCGCCACCTGAGAAGCCGTCTCAGCAGCCACATCGAAATCCACCGTTTCGGAGACCGCCTCCATATCGCCTATGACACGGCTAACGACGAGGCCAACCTGACTTCCCTGATGCGCGAATTGAACGTGGAAGGGAAAGAGATCCGCCCAAGCGTCGAGGACGTGTTTGTGGCGCTGGCGAGCCGCGAGGAGGTTGCAGCATGAACGGCAACGGCTGGGCGGTTGAAGCGAAGCAACTGACACGGCGTTTCGGTGATTTCACCGCCGTCGATGGCATTTCCTTCCAGGTTCGGCGGGGAGAGATTTTCGGCTTTCTCGGAGCCAACGGCGCCGGTAAGACGACTGCCATCAGGATGCTCTGCGGGCTGCTCGCCCCCAGTGACGGCGCGGCGTGGGTCGACGGAATTCCAATCCTCACCGATCCGGAGAGAGTCAAACTGCGCATCGGTTACATGAGTCAGAAATTCAGCCTCTACGACGACTTATTTGTCCTCGAGAACCTCGAATTCTACGGAGGCATCTACGGCCTTTCACGGCGGCAGATCGTTCAACGCAGCGGCGAAACTCTCGACCGCCTCGGATTGTCGGACTATGCGCGGTCGATGACCGGCGATCTCCCCCTCGGCTTCAAACAGCGACTGGCGCTTGGTTGCGCTGCTCTGCACAAGCCGGGAGTGCTGTTCCTCGACGAACCGACGAGCGGTGTCGACCCCATCGCCCGCCGCCATTTCTGGGACATGATCTACGAGTTCTCCGAAGAGGGGACAACTGTTTTCGTAACAACCCATTACATGGATGAAGCGGAATACTGCAACCGCGTTTCCATCATGGTGGACGGCCATATCGCCGCACTCGACTCGCCGGAACGGTTGAAGGCGGCGCAATCCGCAGCCAGTATGCAGGACGTCTTTGTCAATCTGGTGAACCGATGAATCAGGTATTTGCCATTGCCCGCAAGGAGGTGATGCACATCCTCCGCGATCCGAGAAGCCTCACCGTGGCGATTCTGATGCCGCTGATGATGGTGCTCCTCTACGGGTACGCCATTGATATGGAATTGCGCAACCTCCCCGTCGCCGTTCTCGATTTCGACCACTCCCCCGCGAGCAGGAATCTCGTCGAGAAGATGACCTCGGGCAATTTCATCATCAACGCAGGGTACATCACGGACCGGTCGGAAATCGAAGAAGGTTTCCGCCGTTCGCGTTTCCGTGCGGGCCTCGTGATTCCCCCCGGATACGGCCGTGACCTCGCGCGTGGAATGGACACGGACATTCAGCTTGTCATCGACGGTGCGGACGCCGCCACCGCCCAGGCAGTCGACCATTACCTCAGCGCCGTGATCGCGCAACTGAACCGTGACCTGTTGCGAGCCCGTTTTGGGGACAAGGCGGAGATTCCGATTGAATCCCGAACCCGCTTTTTCTTCAATCCCGAGCTGGAAAGCCCAAGTTTTGTCGTGCCGGGATTGACAGCCGTAATCATGATCATGATCTGTGCCCTGTTGACCAGCATTGCGGTGACGCGAGAAAAGGAAACAGGAACTCTCGAACAGATTCTGACCGCTCCCATCGCTTCCTACCAGGTGATGGTCGGCAAGGTGGTTCCCTACATGTTGATCGCGGCGGTCGACACCGCACTCGTACTGGTCTTCGGCCGCCTTGTCTTCCACGTTCCGATGGTGGGATCGTGGTGGATCCTGGCCGGATACAGCCTGATCTACCTGTTCATCGCGCTTGCTTTCGGACTGCTGATCTCCGCGATCTCGAAAACCCAGCAGGTTGCCATGTTGATCGCCCTGCTGGTAACCATGCTTCCTTCGCTGATTCTCTCGGGATTCGTCTTCAGCATCGAGAGCATGCCACTCGTTCTGCAATGGATCTGTCACATCGTCCCGGCAACCTACTACCTGAGAGTGATCCGCGGGATCATGCTGGCGGGGCGATCCTGGTATCCGTTTGAGGGAGGGGTCATGCTGTTGATGGCGGTGGGTTTCATGACCCTGGCGGTAAAACGTTTCAAATCGCGTCTGGATTGAAAGGAACAGCAGCGTGCGTACAATCCTCTACCTGATCCAGAAAGAGTTCCGCCAGATCATTCGAAACAAGTTCATGATCCGGTTGATTCTGATCGCTCCGATCATGCAGACACTTGTCCTCGGACATGCGTTGAACACCGATTTGAAAAACGTCAACCTCGCCATCGTCGACCTCGACCACTCGAAAGCGAGCCGGGAACTGGCGTCGAGTTTCTTTGCATCCAGCCTCTTCCGCCCGGCAAAGATGAGTGCCACACCGAGTAACGTCGAAGAGGTGATGGTTCACCATGGCGCGGACATGGTTCTCTGGATTCCGGAGCATTACGAACGTGACATCGCCACCGGTCGAAGCGCCACTGTCGGGATCTACGTTGACGGAACCAACTCCAGCCTTGCAGGACTTTCGGGGGGGTATGCCTCCGCGATTCTGCGGAAACAAAACGAAGCGATCCGAAGGGAACGTCTCGACGCCAATCCAAGAATGGCTGCGGGGGTTTACGAGGTAAAGCCGATCAGCCGTTTCATCTACAATCCCGAACTGGAAACCCGGTATTACATGATCCCAGGCGTTGTCGTGCTGATTGTGACAATCATTTCCGGGATGCTCTCCGGAATGGCCGTTGTGCGGGAAAAAGAGATCGGCACGCTGGAACAGCTATTGGTCACTCCGATCACCCCGCTTCAGTTGATCGCCGGGAAAACCATTCCCTTTGCGATCATCTCCTTTATCGATATCGGACTCGTCACCCTGTTCGGCATCCTCTACTTCCGGCTGCCCTTTGCAGGATCGGTTCTGCTTCTTGCCGGCGCGGCGCTGCTCTACCTGCTCGTCACATTGGGCGTGGGCCTGCTCGCCTCCACGGTTTCGCAAACGCAGCAACAGTCCATGTTCACCGTCTGGTTCATCATGATCTTCGCCATCCTGACCAGCGGCTTTTTCTTCGCCATCGAGAACATGCCGACGCCGGTCCGGGCGCTGACCCTGCTGAATCCCCTGCGTTATTTCCTCTCCATCGTCCGGGGAGTCTTTCTCAAGAACGTTTCGTTGATGGACGCGATGCCGGACCTGCTACCGCTGGCGTTGATCGGTGTTGTCGTGTTCGGGGTTGCCGTCACCCGCTTCCGCAAGCGAGTGGCGTAGGAGTATTATCTGTCATTCACACACAGGCGGGAATCCACATGTGCGCGCGATAATAAGGCGAAGTTGCACCCCGTCATTCCCGCGAAGGCGGGAATCCACACGTGCGCGCGATAATAAGGCGAAGTTGCACCCCGTCATTCCCGCGAAGGCGGGAATCCACAAGTGCGCACGATAATAAGGCGGAGTTGCACCTTGTCATTCCTACGAAGGCGGGAATCCACAAGTGCGCGCGATAATAAGGCGAAGTTGCACCCCGCCATTCCCGCGAAGGCGGGAATCCATGTTTCTGTTATTGAGGGGAAAAGCAGCGACAGGATAAACAGGATAACACCCGCAGGATGAGCAAGATTAATAATAGCACTTTTTGTATTCTTAAACATTTATCTAATTATTTGTCCTGTATATCATGCATTTCTTATCCTGTTCATCCTGTTTCAAGGAATCAAGAAGTCAGGATCGCCTCGATCTCGTCGGCGATAAGGATGCCTGAGCGGGTGTAACGCAGGATACCGTCCTGCCGTTCGATCAGGCCGCGTTTGATCAGGCCGGTGAGTGCGGCGGGCGGCCATGCAATCTGCCCCCGTTTCGCGGCCGTTTGCAGCTCTTTTTCCTCCACTCCCGCCACCATCCGCAGGCCGAGCATCAGACGTTCCTCGAAGTATTGCATCGGCGTCAGGACCTCACCGCCCTCTTCCCCGACACCTTCCCGCAAAACGGCGCCGAGCCACTCCTGCGTGTTTCCGGAATTCCAGAAACGCCGTTGGCGGGTTGCGTCATAGGAGTGCCCCGAGGGACCGAGGGCGAGGTAGGAACCACCATCCCAGTAGGAGATGTTGTGACGGCAGGCGTGCCCCGTCAGCGCCCAGTTGGAAACTTCGTAGTGTTCGAAGCCCGCTTTCGCAAGCAGAGTCCGCGCCAACTCATACTGCGCCAGCTCCTCCTCCTCGGTGCATTTGACGTTGATCCCCTGCTCCTGCAAACGGTGAAACGTGGTGTCTTCTTCAACGATCAGCGAATACGCCGAGAGATGATCGGGCCGCCATGAGATGACTTCTTCGAGCGTCCGCCGCCAACCATCGAGTGGATCGGGCGCTACGACGCCGTACATCAGATCCACGCTCACCTGGGCGAACGGGAATTTCCGCATCCGTTTGAACGCCATTCGCGCCTGATCCGCGGAATGAATGCGCCCGAGGGTGCCGAGAGTGTCGGGATCGAGAGATTGAACGCCCAGGCTGATGCGGTTGATTCCGGCGTCATGCCATCCATTCATTTTCTCGTCGGTCACAGTACCGGGATTGACTTCTATGGTGACTTCAGCGTCGTCTGCGATAGTAAAGGTGTTCCGCAATGCTGAAACGAGGTCAAGAATCTGCGTGCCGGTGAGTGTGCTGGGTGTGCCGCCACCGAGGAACAGGCTGTGCACGGCCATCCCCGACCAGGGCGAATGGCGCGAACGAAGGGAGCCCTCCTGTATCAGGGCGGCAATGACTTCATCCACCTGATGAGGGCTTTTGATTTCACTTGATGCAAAGGCACAATACGGGCATTTCCGCGCACAGAAGGGAAGATGCACGTACAGGGCGAATGAATTTTCTTTGCTCACGCGTATAAGTTAACGAGACGGCCCCGTAGTTCGTTGCTCAACTGAATAAGCTCCATGTGCCCTTTGGTCTCCCGGACACTCTTTGCATTGATCGGAGATTTCTCCGGGGTGTCGTTCACCCAAATGTCTTTCTCGCTGAATTCCCGTCGGATGAGATTGATCATCCGGTTTGTTCTATCAAGGTTCACTTCTCGTGTCATCTTTGCCTCCAAACCTTCCGTTGATGTCGTTTCGTGTGCGTCAGGCGTAGCGGTCCACATGCCGGGAACGCTCTTCTTCCTTGTCCTGACGGTTTTCCTCCCGCTGTCCCTCGTCCGATGGTTCGACCTGTTGCGGACTGCGTGACGCCTCCTGATCCGCCTGCACGGACTGAGGCCTCGTGTTCAGGTCGTATTGGCTCTCAGCCTCAACGCGCTGTGCCGTCTGCTCCTCCTCACGGATGGCGCGTGTCTCCTCACGGGGAGCGATCAGGTAGTTGTAGTAGGGATAGATGGGCAGCGGCCCGCCAGCTTCGACTTGATCAGGCATGGCAGCCTCCTTTCTTACAGGTATCTGTCCAGAACACGTCCTACGCGGGACGGCCAGGACTTATCGTTGTTTTTTTCGTCTCCGGATTTGCCGAGGGTGTGTTCGACGACCTGAGCACCGATTCCGAGGTTGGTTGCCTGCCAGCGCAATCCTTCGAGCTGCAGGGCGACCTTTGTCTCGACGATGACTTGGTTGACCTGGTCGTCGATCTTCTCCTGCGCCAATTCCATCCAGCTAGTCGCGGACGGTGAAGGAATCTCGCTCATCGGTTTTCTCCCGACGCGTTTGGACGGCGGAGCACTGTCATTGTCTCCAGGGACACTCCCTCTCTGGGCAATTCACCCAACACCGTCACCTCGGCTTCAATGCGTAAAACCAGCTTGTTTCCATCATCCCGGATCACCTGAACCCCGCCGTTCGTCCGGGATTTCGGATCAACCGTCACCGGAAGTGTGGGCGCCGCCGCGCTGTCTTCCGGCAACCTCCGGACTTTCGCCCGCCACTCGGTTCCCGGTGGCGCATATCCGACAAAACCTTTTTCTTCAACCCGATCGATCTCCCTCCAGACATCCTCCTGCTCCCACTCCTCCCGCCGACGAGGCACCAGGGAGGAATTCCCGGAAATGGGATTTGTCATGCGACCCTCTCGTAGACACCGTGAATACGTTCCCCCAGGCCAATTGAATAGGCGCGCAGTGCCGTGAGCAGGTCTGATGTTTCCGCAACATTTGGATATCCCGCATGAATCATTTTCGCATCCGACAGCAGCCCCATGGCGACGGTGTGATCCTTTGCCGCGAGCAGCGAAAGGCTCGGACTGGTTTCCAGCAGGTGTCCGGGGAGAGTACTGCCCGTGGACTGTTTCGCCTGCTGTGTCCAGTATTTGCCGGCCTCTGTCGACTGGCTGGCGAGACGTGACAACTCGTCTTGTTGAGAAAGGAGATGCTCACTGTAGGGAGCCGAGGTTCCGGTCACCCGGTCCGCCACAACCACTTCGGCGGCATCGGTGTTCTGCGAGAACCAGTCTCTGCTGAAGGGATAGGCATACTCACCGACAACCGCCTGGGCCCTGTCAGGCAGGTCCGAGCGCACCTGTTCCTCCGTCCTGCCGATGTCCTGTACGAAGGAACGGGCGTTGTCTCGTTTTCCCTCGACCCAGTTGATCAGTTCGGGTTGTGAAAGCAGATCCATCGCCGCGAGGGGATGATCCCTGAGCACGTCCTCGGTGATGATGTCGCTGGAGTTCTGCAGCTTGGGAAGAAGGGTATCCAGTACCCGTTCCCGGGATGCCTGCTGCAATTCGTTTCCCGGATCGGCGCCAATCAGGTTGCGCGTGCTCTCGGACGCGTTCAGCGTATCCGACAACCCACCGCGATTCTCAAGGATCAACCGTCCAAGCTCACCCTCGCCGAACAGATCAGTCGCCTTGACGCCGGTGACCTGGAACGCCGCCGCGTCCGCGATTTCTCCGCGCTGATTCTGAGTGGCGTGGGAAACATCACCTGTATAGGCGCGATTCAGCTCGGTGTCATGGGCGATCAGGTCACGAGCATTCATCGATCTGCCGTACAGTGCTTCAGAGAGCAGCGGATCGCCGAGGGTTGCGCGATCCTCTGGACTCGCCCACAACGTCTCCTTGACTGCCGCCTCTTCTTCGGTTTCGGTGTGAACGGCTTCGTTTTTATCGAGGGGAGCCTTGAGGATATCCGTGGTCGAGAAAATCGGGCCGCGGAATTTGTCACCGAGGACTGTCGGCTTGTCCGTTTTATGCAGCAACATCGCATTGGCGCTATCGAGGCCGCGCCAGTCCTGCGGATGGTCGGGGTTGTAGTAGCCTTCGGAGTCGATGCCGTGCCATGTGGCGGGTCCACGTTCGTAGGCGTCGCGCTGTTCGGCCTGACGAAGTTTGTCCGTCCTGCTCCCGCTTCGTCCAAGAACTCTCGCGACAGCGGGATTGCGTGCGAGGAAGTTTGTGCCCTCCGTGGAGTAAGCCGGGACGGTGGTTTTGCTCATCGGCTCCCCCCACGGCTCAAGTTTTCCACCAGACTGCCGATGAGAGATACGAGGGCAACCGGAACACGGCCTCCGGTGGAGCGGCACAAAGAGCTCCATCCACTGCCATGGATTCCGGAAGTGCTGTGGTGACGATTCCAACCCATCGTCAGCTCCGAACAGTTCCTGCGTCCTATCCCGGACGCGGTTGACCCTCACTCGCGATCGCCCTGTTCCGGCTGCCACCGTGCAGGGCGTTTTTCTATGCTTTCGAACCGGTTACGGCAAACGCGCCGAAACTCCCGCATTCTCACCCGGAAGATCCAGTCGCAGATTCACATCGTTGCGAACGAGAGCAGTCCGGATTTCCGAACGCAGGCGGCAGCGCAAAAGGTTGGAAACGTTGGGGATAATGCTTCGAGGATGACGGCAATTCGGGACGGACGCGAATGCCTCCGCCCCGATTCCCGTCACATCTCAGGCGGAGTCCTGATCGCTCCGTGCAGCGGTGTAACCCACTGCATACCAAGAACTTCGGATCGTCTGGATGGTTTCATCCGGGATCTTCGATTCCTTGGGAGCGCTGATCTGGGCCGCCGCCATCCGCCCAGCCTCACTGATCTCGACCTTGTCGACAAGATCGGGGATGAGACGAGCGGCAATGGGGCCCGAACGCACCGGCCGGTCTACCTCGGAAGTTTTTTCGGACTTCTTCGGCTTCTCCGGTGGTTGCAAAGGTGGCGTTAAGCCCGTGTAAATGCGGGAAATGCGGTCGACCATGAGGTTCTCCCTGACTCCGAACGTTTCCGGCGCTGCCACACCGGTCCTGCCGAAGCCTATTCAAACCCTGTGCCAGTGTGATTGTAAGTGGTTATCATCTTAATAAACAAACATAAACGACCGGCTCCAAACATTTCAAGAAGCTGAAAAGCGACACCGTGGCGTACCGGATCGATCAACCGGTATTTATACTATTGTTTTTATAGCATATAGAGTGCCACCTATTCGTAGCACCCGCTCGACCTACCAGCGAGTTGAGTGACAGTTACCTAATTCATTGAGTTCGTTACTCGATTCCACGTGACTGACGCCCAGAATTAAGTAACTGTCACTCAACTCGTTTTGGACCGGGACGTTGAGGACGGAGTGTCCGACCAAGTTGGCTCTCATGCAGATCGATAAATAAATCCGAACCGAGGGGGAGACAGTTCTTCTCGTGCAGTCGGAACCGTTCCAACTCCTCATCCGTCAACGCACTCGCCAACAGTCCACGCCAATCCACGTCGAGGGCGGCAATTGCATCCGCATCGACAAGACCATCGGTCCGATTTTCCAGATGAGCTCTCGCGCTGGACCAGGGATAGGCTTGGGGAGAAGTGACCAGGCCGGTACGAAGGGGGTTGAGGTCTACGTAGCGCAGTGCGGCGAGGGTATGTGATTCATCGAGGGGAACGGAAGAAAACCGCTCTTGCCAGAGATGCCCGGACCACCCCTCCCTGCGGTTGATCTCTTCGGCGTAGGTGCGGTGCAGGGGGGCGACCGTGGCTCTGAGACCATCCTCCTCCCGCGGTATCAGGACGAGGTGGACATGATTGGGCATCAGGCACCAGCCGAGGATGGTCGTCTTATTGCGTTGTGTGAAGGATTGCAACAGCTTCAGGTTGAGCCGAAAATCTTGATCGTTGAAGAACACGGATTGACGACGGTTGCCTCGTTGCGTGACATGGTGGGGGAGACCGGGCAGAACGATCCTTGCGCTACGGGGCATGGGTTTTCCTTGAGTTGAGTGACAGTTACCTAATTCTACAAATCAGGTAACTGTCACTCAACTCTTTACTGACTTTTGAATCACCCCGCTACTTCCCGGCGTGGATGTCCATCACCTTGTGTAGGAGTTTGATCGCATCGTCATGCTTGCGCTGGAAAGCGTTGCGGCCCATGATGCTGCCGAAGGCTCCACCCGCCGCCAGACCGCGGATCTCCTCCAGGACGTTTTCATCGCTGCCCTTGGCACCACCCGAGAAGATCACGATCCGGGTACCGTTGAAGGCACTCTTGATCACCAGCTTCGTCCGGTCAGCGAGGGTCTCGATGGAAACACCCGTCTCCTCGATCGCTTTGGCATTGGCGTTCTGGGCAACGTGTTTCTGGGGCGGTTTCACCTTGATGATGTCCGCGCCCATCTGAGCCGCGATCTGCGCGGCGTAGCAGGCAATATCCACCGCGGTTTCGTCGTCTTTCTGCAGATCCTCCCCGCGCGGGTAGGACCAGACGACCGCCGCGAGGCCCGCGGCATGGGTTTCCTCGATGGCTTCACGGAGCTGCTCGTACATCTCCTCGCGCATGATGCTGCCGGGATAGATCGTGAAACCCACCCCTGAGCAGCCCAGCTCGAGGGCGTCGGCAACAGACGCTGTGATCGCTGGAATCGGATCGCCGTCGTCGTGAAGGACGTCATGGCTGTTCATCTTCAGGATCAACGGAAGCTGCCCGGCGAATTTGTCCGCTGCCACCTCGATGAAGCCGAGCGGAGCGGCGTAGGCGTTGCACCCGGCATCCAACGCGAGTTGTGGATGGTAGGCGGGATCGAATCCGGGCTCGTTGGGCAGGAACGAGCGCAACGGTCCGTGCTCGAAGCCCTGATCGACGGGCAGAATCACCATCTTGCCGGTGCCGGCGAGACGGCCGTGCATCAGCATCCGGTAAAGACTGGTGCGAACTCCGGCGTTCCGGTGGGAATACCAGCTCAGGATTTCGCGAACTCTATCGCTCATGGAAAGGTCCTCCTTCGGGGTGTTGAATTCATTGTTGCAGGCGGAGAGAACTTAGTCTCCCGCCGCACCTATTTCAAACAACCCGACGAGCAGTCAGTGGCGAAGGAGGCAAATACGTTCGAAAGGAAGAGTCAAGGTCCAAAGCCCCGGGCCATGGTTGTTTTTCCTCGGTGAGCGGTCCCGGGGAAAGTGCTCCCGGTAAAATATCTGCGGACCGTACACTCTCCTCATCCTGAATCACCGAAGGTGAGTGAAGGATCTTTGTTCTAATCCGCTAAACGCACAATTGGAGATCACCGTGCACTCCCGCTATCGCGGAAGTGCTGGTGATGACACCAACAGCGGTGAACCTGGGTCAGCGATTCCGGGTTACAGCATCAGAAGCACAACCTGGATCGACTACAAATCGGCAATGCGGCCGAGGCAGTTAAGATCCTCAAAGGACTGCTTCAGCCGCTCGATGAACGTCTTCTCCCCCTCCCGCAGCCAGACGCGGGGGTCATAATACTTTTTATTCGGTGAGTCCGGTCCCTCGGGGTTGCCGATCTGGCCTTGCAGGTAATCCTTCTTCGCATCCATGTACTCCCGAATGCCCCGCGTGAACGCCCATTGCTGGTCGGTGTCGATGTTCATCTTGACGACGCCGTAGCTGACCGCCTCACGGATCTCGTCACGGCTGCTTCCGGAACCACCGTGGAAGACGAAGGTTGCGGGATTGCTGTCGCTGAACCCGTGCTTCTTCTGGATGAAGTCCTGACAGTTCTTGAGGATGACGGGACGGAGCTTGACATTCCCCGGCTTGTAGACGCCGTGAACGTTTCCAAACGCCGCGGCAATGGTGAACCGGTTCGAGATCTTGGAAAGTTCGGTGAACGCGTAATCCACCTCTTCGGGTTGGGTGTAGAGACGGCTGCTGTCCACCCCGACGTTGTCGACGCCGTCCTCTTCTCCGCCGGTCACTCCCAGTTCAAACTCGAGGGTCATCCCGAGTTTCTTCATGCGTTTGAGACGGACGGAACACTCTTTGACGATTGTTTCCAGGGGCTCTTCGGAAAGGTCGATCATGTGCGATGAGAACAGCGGCTCGCCATGCTCCTTGAAGTAGTCCTCACTTTCTCCGATCAGTCCGTCCACCCAGGGAAGAAGCTTGCGGGCGGCGTGATCGGTGTGCAGAATCACCGGCACGCCATAGAGCGGTGCGACGCGGTGGACGTGCAGAGCCGCCGATACCGCACCCAGGATTTTCGCCTTATGGTCGGTGTCATCCGCGCCCTTGCCCGCATAGAATTGCGCTCCGCCCGCCGAAAGCTGGATAATCACGGGAGATCCGATAAGGGCGGCGGTCTCGAGGCAGGCGTTCGCCGTGTTCGTGCCTGTAATGTTCACCGCCGGAAGGGCGAATCCCTTCTCCTTTGCCGTTGTAAAAAGCGCCTGGACGGCATCGCCAGTCAACACTCCACCTTTGGTACTCATCGGATTTCCCCGTTATCCTGTTTCGCAACACGGCGTGCTATTTCAAACGTCCCATCTCCGCAACCAGCTCCTGACGCGAGGGCAATCCATCCTGAGCGCCTTTACGGGTTACGGACAGACCTGCTCCCAAATGTGCGATTTTCACTGCTTCCTCGAAGGGGCGTCCTTCCGCCCTCAGCGCACAGAAGATACCACAGAAAGCGTCCCCCGCGCCCACGGTATCGACCACATTGTCCAACGCGATCGCGGAAAACTCATGCCGTTTCTCATCCCCATCGAACCATTCGCCGCCGTTCCGCCCGAGCGTGATCAGTATGTTCCCGGCGCCGATTTCCCGCCAGTGAGACGCCCGTTTATGGGGGGTGATGGAAAAATAATCGTTCACCCCGAGGATTCCAGCGGCTTCAATTTCGTTGGCGATGAGAACCTCAATTCCGCGCGGAGGCGGTAGTGTGTGCGGCTTGAAGGGTGCTGTGTTGAAAACGACCTTGACACCCGCCGCGAGTCCCATCGAGATGGCACGTTCGACAACCGGCCGGGGCAACTCGTTCTGGATCAGCAGCCAGTCCGCCCACTCGAACAACTCACTGAGCTGCTCGATGTGCTTCTTCTCAAGTCGATAGTAGGCGTTGGGGCAGGCGACAATCTGGTTCTCGCCATGGTAATCCACGGAAATCACTGTTTCCGCGGTGCGTTCCCCCTCCACGCGCACAACAGCATCGACATCAATACCTGCGTTGCGAAGTGGCGTGAGGACGACCTCCGCCTCTCCATCGGTTCCCACAGCGCTGATAAAACGAACCTCTGCACCCATTTTCGCAGCGGCAAGCGCCTGGTTCGCTCCTTTCCCGCCGGGAAAGATCTCCATCCTGTCGCCAATCGCCGTTTCGCCGGGCTTCGGCAGTGATTCGACGTAGAAAATCCTATCCAACACGGCGGCGCCCACAACCAGCAGCTTTCCACGGCGGGCTGGCAGAGTGCCGAAGACCCCGGGCGGAGAACCGGATGGATGGTGAATATCTGTAGATGTCAGTTCAGCGGTCACAGGTTCGACCCCGATAGAGTGAACGGCGTGCCAATCAATCAGGACACGCCGACAGAAGATAGAGCAGCCGGTTGATCGGGATCAAATCCGACTCTCACAGCCCATCGGGAGTGAACCCATCGGAGACCAACTCGGCGCTTACCCGTGAATGGAACGTTTGTCCACCGCGAGAGCTGCTTCCTTGATGATCTCGGACAGGGAGGGATGGGCGTGAGTGGTCCGGGCAACGTCCTCGCTTGACGCCCTGAATTCCAACGCGATGACAAGCTCGGCGATCATGTCTGAGGCGCGGGCTCCGACAATGGTCGCTCCCAGCAGACGGTCGGTTTTTACGTCGGCGATGAGCTTGACCATTCCCTCCGGTTCGCCCATGGTCAGGGCGCGGCCGTTGGGGCGGAACATGTATTTGCCCGTGCGAACCTCGAATCCCTTCTCCTTCGCTTCGTCCTCGTGCATTCCCACCGAGGCGAGTTCGGGCCAGGTGTAGATGACGTTCGGAATCGCATCGTAGTTGACATGTCCCGGCAGACCCGCGACAATTTCCGCAACCGCGACTCCCTCGTCCTCGCCCTTGTGGGCGAGCATCGGTCCGCGCACCAGGTCGCCGATGGCGTAGACGTTTTTCAGGTTGGTGCGGAAGCTGTCTTCAATTTTCACGCGGGGGCCGTCCATTTCGACTCCCGCCTGCTCGAGACCGCAGTCGGCGGTGAAGGTTTTGCGTCCGACGGCGACCAGAACGGTCTCTGCAACGAGCTCCTGCTTCTCCCCTTTGTTGTTCACCACCGTTACCCTCACCTGTGTCTTCTGCACATCCGCGGAGAGCACTTTCGTGTCCAGCAGGAAGGCCAACCCCTGCGATTCGAGGGATCGTTGCAGGACCTTCGCCATTTGCTTGTCGGCGAAGGGTGCGATCTGTGGCATCATTTCAACAAATGTGACTTCCGAACCAAGCCGCGACCAGACGCTCCCCATCTCGAGCCCGATTGCGCCCGCGCCGATGACCAGCAATGACTTGGGAGCTTTGGTCAGGTCAAGGGCGTGGGTACTGTGGATAACACGGATTCCATCGAATTTCAGGAAGGGGAGTTCGACAGGCATCGAGCCGAGGGCGAGGACGATGTGCTCCGCCTCGTACTCAGTCACTTTGCCGTTCGCCTCGACGCTGAACTTCCCCGATAAAACGAGACGGCCGTGTCCGCCCAGCACCGTCACCTTGTTCTTCTTCATCAACAGCGCTATGCCGTCGGTCAGCGTCTTGACGATCTCCGCTTTCCTTGCGATCATCTTCGGGACATCCATCTTGACGCCGCTGACATTCACACCGAACTCCGCCAGTTTGTGATTGGCGGCGGCAAAATGCTCGGACGACTCAAGCAGTGCTTTGGAGGGGATGCAGCCGACGTTCAGGCAAGTGCCGCCGAGCGTCGGATTTTTCTCGACGAGGACGACCTTCATCCCGAGCTGCGCGGCACGGATGGCGGAAACATAGCCGGCGGGGCCGGAACCGATGACGGCGTAGTCGAAGCGGTCCATAGTCGTTTTCCCGTGGATTGGAAAGTGTCAGGGATGGGTAAGGTATCTGTTGCGCAATGCGAGTGCAAAAGGTAAAAATGCTGTTTGAGATACCGACTTTTACTCACGGGATATCAATCAATCGCTGGCGGATTTGACCAACACTTGGAAGTCCATCAGGGAAAAACCTGCAAGCAAGCGCCGGTTGCTCAGGCAATTCCATACCCCAATAATCCTCCCCATTGATTAGCAAGGTTGGAGATCCCCGAAAGTGAAGCTCGCGTGCAGTATCGTTGTCCCGAATATGGATGAGCTTCAAATCGACGTTACGTTTAACCTTCAGGATCGCCTGTCTTGTCCGCTCGATCAACGGCGCAGTATTCGGGCAGTCGTCGATGTACTGTATTTCTACATGTACTTGTTCCATCGAAAAACCTCACATGTCCAAGATTTACTAAATCTCAAACATCATCCGTTCGGGATTCTCGATGCACTCGATGATTCGTTTCAGGAAGGTCACCGACTCCGCGCCGTCGATGACACGGTGGTCGTAGCTCACCGCGAGGTACATCATCTGCCGGATCTCGAGATCGTCCACCCCGTCCCTCTCAACCACCACCGGACGTTTCTTGATTGCATGCATCCCGAGGATCGCGCTCTGCGGGGAATTAAGGATCGGCGTCGAGAGCATGCTGCCGAAGACGCCGCCGTTGGTGATGGTGAAGACACCGCCTTGCAGTTCGTCGAGGGTGATCCTGCCCTCACGCGCCCGGTTGGCGAAATCGGCAATTGCCAATTCGACCTCGGCGAAACTGAGTTTGTCAGCGTCACGGATCACCGGCACCATTAATCCGCGCTCGGTGCTCACCGCGATGCCGATGTCGTAATAATGGTTCTCGATCAGATCGTCGCCGTCGATCTGCCGGTTCACCGCCGGGACGGTTTTCAACGCGTCGACCACGGCCTTGACGAAGAAACTCATTATCCCGAGCTTGATGCCGTATTTCTTCGCGAAAGCGTCCTTGTACTGAGTCCGCAGCTCCATCAATCGCGTCATGTCCACCTCGTTGAAGGTGGTCAGCATCGCGGTTTCCTGTTTCGCGGCGAGCAGACGCTGGGCGATGCGCTTCCGTATCTGGGACATCGGCTTGCGAGTCTGGCGCTCGGAAGGATCGCGGGGGGTTGCCGGTTTTGGTGGAGGTGCTGCGACGGGTTTCGTTTCCGCTTTTTGGGGAGCTGCGGGTGGAGCGGGTTTCTGCACGTCCTTCACGGCTTTGGCCACTGGTATGGCTTTCGCGGAGCCACCTTCCACAACGCGCAGCACATCTTCCTTGGTCAGGCGTCCGCCACGGCCCGTCCCCGTGATCGCCGCTGGATCCAAATGGTGTTCCTCGACGAGACGCCGCACCGCAGGGGCGAGTCCTTCAAGGGCATCCGCAGTGGTTGCGGGTTTCGTCGCCTCCACGGTTTCAGCCTTTGAAGCTTTCGCAGGTTTCTCCTGCTTCACCTCTCCGGCGCCGTTTCCACCCTTCGCGTCGGGGTCCAGCGTGCCAACGACCTGTCCGATCCGGACCTTGGTGTCCGGCTGGACCAGGATGGCGATCCGTCCCGCCTGTTCGGCCTGCACCGTCATTGTAATTTTATCGGTCTCAAGCTCAAACAGAGCCTGCTCGGTTTCCACGTAGTCGCCGTCGTTGACATGCCATTCGACGAGGACACCCTCGGTGATCGATTCGCCGACCTGCGGCACCTTGATCTCGACCTTCATCCTGTCACTCCCCCGAAGACTATATTCCGAAACTCGATCCTGAACCGCAGCACCGTAGGGGCAAGCACGCAGCACGAAGCATATGCAACGGTCGGGTCACCCTCTTGGTGGTCGATTCACCTATCTACGGCACTTTGATTTCTGCTTTCATGATCACTCATCGTCTTTCTTAATAGTCTTCAAGTGGAGTTTATTAATAAACAAATCAAATTGATTCATTATGTCTATCAGCAAATGCTTTTTCATAAAAACGATGTTCTCTACTTTACCGTCAAATTCACCAATAACAGTAACAGTTGGGTTTACATGAATTATTTTATGACGATGCTCGACACAACTCTTAATTTTGCTTAATAAACTGTTATCTATGCCTAGTCCTCCAAATTTTATACCATATGATTTATTATAAACACGTTTAGTTAACTCCCAACTTTGAAACTCTATCTTTCTTTTCTCTATAAGCTTTTCAACAATACTAACATTATCATTTTCTGCATCTTCTCTTATATCAATATCATACTTATTCTCCTTTTCTCTTTGTGATAAAATAACCGAGAAGAGATTTTCATAATCAAATTCTATTAATTTTTCATAATACATCTCGATAAAACGAGTTCTAAGATATGCTTCATATCCCGTAACAATCATTACTAGACACATATTAGAAAGCAATACTTCCTTGTGATAGTCATTTTCCTCAATATAACTAAGAATATCTTGAACCGCACGCTTCATATTTTCCCATTTTTCTAAAGCATAGGGTTCAATTACTACTTGTCCCGGTGTCTCAAAAGAGTAATCCCAGGACTTTACACCTTCATCGCCAAATTGGATTATATGATTTCTATCAATCCCACGAATCTGGTAGTTTACTTTCTGTCCCTTAATATTAATTGGTTTTTCACCAGGACGACCGAAATAAAGCACGATTCCATCTTTGTACCAAACTAAAGTGATTATCACTTCCTCACAATCCACATATGCATCAATATCAATCGATGCTCTGTAAGTTGCAGATAATATTGAATTAGAAAATTCGTAGATTATCGATCGTCCATTATATTTCAATCTAAGGACATTGGGTCTATCAAATATTTGAAAGAAGATAAAAGGATCGGTAAAAAGCTGCTCTCCACTTATTCTTTTCTTATAGTGAAAAGAAAAAGTACCTGCAGGGTGATTTATAGGCGCATCAATTTCAACCATATCCCCCTCATAGTTTACGCAGCGCTTGACTTTTTCTTCTTTCGCACTTCGCCTGCCATCGCCTCCGGCAGGATCGGATGATCGACCGTCGAGGGCTTGCCCGTCATCGCCTCCGTGGCCAGAACCTCCTGTTCCTCACGGTGGCGTTTCAGCGAACCTGTGGCCGGACTCGCAGCGTAGCCTCGTCCTACATATC
>JAZDLX010000183.1:0-3409 GCA_043801585.1 bacterium
CTTGTAAATGAGCGTTTCTCATTCCGTCGGATCGTGAACGACGAACGGTCGGCATGGAGATCCGACGGTGTCATGCGTCAACATGCTGTTCGTTGGCAATTCCATCGTACTTGAAACCACCTCGTGTGTCATCACCAGCGCCGGATTCATCGGCGCGCGATGATCTCCAATGTGTTTTAAACGACCTACTGATTTGGAGATTGCCGCGGCCTCTCGCTATCACGGGAGCCCTGGCAATGACATAAAAAAAGATTACTTGTAAATGAGCATAAGCACTCTGTCCGAAACGATGCTCAGTTCAACAACCTCGTCTATTTCAACCCATCCAGATACATCAACGGAATCGCTGCATACATCGCCGCCGCCACAGCGAGTTCATTCTTCCAGGTGATCTCGTTGGGGGCGTGCGCCTGGTCCTCGTGGCCGGGACCGAAGCCGATGCAGGGAATCCCGAACCGCCCCATGATCGACACGCCGTTCGTCGAGAACGTCCACTTGTCCACCACCGGTTTGTTCTCGAAAAGTCCCTTGTACGCAGCGACCAGCGACATCGTCACCGGGTGGTCCTCCTCGATCAGCCACGTCGGAAAATAAGCTTCCGTCGGATAGGTTAATCCACGCCAGGAGGGTTTGGCGTAGTAATACATCTCGACTTTCGCACCGGCTTCCTTCACTGCCGGAAGGTCACGGATTTCAGCCAACGCGATTTCAGCGGTCTCCCCTACGGTCAGCCTGCGGTCAATGGAGATCGAGCAGCCGTCGGCAACCGCACATCGCGACGGTGAGGTGAAGAAAATCTCCGACACTGTTAGCGATCCCTTGCCAAGGAAATCGTGATCCGCGAGGCGGGTGTGCAGCTGCTTCAATTCGTTGATGATCGGCGCCATCTTGTAGATCGCATTATCGCCTCGTTCGGGAGCGGAACCGTGCGCGCTGATCCCATGCGTTGTCACCTTGATCTCCATCCGGCCTCGTTGGCCACGGTAAATGCGGCAGGAGGTCGGTTCGCTGGAGACGACGAATTCGGGCCGCAGTTTCTGCTCCTGCACGAGATACTGCCAGCAGAGACCGTCGCAGTCCTCTTCCTGCACCGTTCCGGTGATTACGAGCGTATAGTCGCCCTCGAGGCCGAGATCCTTGATGATTTTCGCGCCGTACACCAGCGATGCCATCCCGCCCTTCTGGTCGGAGGTTCCGCGCCCGCCGATGGTCTCTTCGTCCTCGAACCCTTCGTGAGGATCGAATGTCCAGTTATTGGGATCTCCGATACCCACCGTGTCGATATGCGCATCCATCCCAATCAGGTGTTTGCCGTGTCCGATGGTGCCGATAATGTTGCCCATCGGATCGATCTCCACCTTGTCGAATCCCACCTTCTCCATCTCCTTACGGATGCGGTTGATCACCGCCTCTTCGTTTCCGCTTTCGCTGGGCAGAGCGACGAGATCCCTGAGAAATCGGCTGATTTCCGGTTTGTATTCTTCCGCTTTCCTGGCAATGCTGGCAAAATCGAGGTCCATCCCTCCCCCTTCATATTCACGACTCAACGGTCCGGACGGTATCACAGGCCGTGCTGCTGTTCAAAGCTTCTCCATGGCGTCCCAAAGCCGCTTCGACTGACGACGAGCATCTTCCTGAATTCCAGCTTCATCGATCCCGATAAACCGTCCATCACGTAAACGGAATTCCCCCATCGAAAGCACATCCGTCGGTTCGCCGATTCCAAACAGCAGATGACCGGCAACGTTGTCCGGCGAGAGAGGTGTTCGGGTATCGTAATCGTAGATCGCAAAATCCGCGGAATAACCGGGGGCGATCCTCCCCACCGGATGATGAAACAGGTGCGTGGCAATCGCCGGATTGTTGCCAAAAAGGAGGTGTACATAATCAACATTCGAGACACCCCCGGCAAGGTGGGAGCTCCGTATCAGCGTCCCCTCCTTCGCCTCGGCGAGCATCTGCGCCTGCATCCCGTCAGTGCCGAGCCCCGCTTGCATCGCCTCGATGGTCTCCTTCGATAGCAACCCGACGCGGTTGTTCGCGTTCGATGTCGGATTGTGCACAAGGCGCATCCCGGCTTTCTTCAATGTCTGAACGTCTTTCAGGCGGATGTGAAGGCCGTGGATCACCAACCCCTGCTTGTTCAACAAGCCAAAGTGCTCAAGCCGCTCGACCACCGAAGTGTAGCCCCGTTGACGAGCATCCCCCTCGTCTGCCTGATCCTCCGCGAGATGGATGTGAATGCCCAGTCCTTCGCGGGTTTTCAACTCCTCTCCAACCCGCTTCAGAGAATCGTCCGAAAGGGTGAAGGATGCGTGGAGGCCAAACATCGGATGCACGAGTGGATTTTCATGGAACCGTTCCCAGGCAGCCAGATTTTCTCCGACACCGCTGACAAATCCATCTTCGCCGTTACGATCCGTCACTTCGTAGGCAACCGAAATCCGTATCCCCAACGCTTTCGCCTCCTCGGCGAGCATCGCCAGGGAACCACGCGTGAACTCGGGGCTCGAATGGTGGTCGATCACCGTCGTCACACCGTGGCGCAAACACTCGAGAAGGCCTGCACGGAAGGAGGCGCGAGTGGATTTTTCATCCAGCGCACGGTCCAGCTTCCACCACACCCGTTCGAGGATCTGGACGAAATTGAACGGCTTCACTTTCGGTCCGGGCATCCCGAGCGCCAGCGCCGAATAAAGGTGGGTGTGGGCATTGATCATCCCGGGGAGCACAACTTTTCCGGAAAAATCTATCCTCTCGTCAAAGGTGCCGTTTGCAGGAGGATGATCATCGATAGAAACGACCGCACCATCCTCGATGGTGATGCACGCGTTTTCCCGCAGGACGACGTCGCTTGACGGATCGAGAATGCGCAGGTTGGTGAGCAGACTCCGTTTCATCGTCCACTCTCCTCGAGTGCGTTCAATACCCTTTCGGGGGTGATCGGCAATTCATGAATCTGCACGCCCAACGCGTGGCTCACTGCGTTGGCGATCGCCGCACCCGTCGGGATGATGGCCGGTTCACCGATCCCTTTCGCACCCCAGGGTCCGTTGGGATCCGGCTCCTCGACGATGATCGTTTCCACTTCCGCCACGTCGAGGCAGGAGGGGAGCAGATACGTGGAAAGGTTCGAGGTAACGACCCTGCCGCCGTCCATTTGAAAATGCTCGATCAACGCCCAGCCGATCCCCTGGGCTGTTCCGCCCTCCACCTGCCCCTCAATTCCAGAGGGATTGATCGCTCGACCGACGTCGTGAGCCGCCCAGATTTTCTCCACGGTGACCAGTCCGGTCAGACGGTCAACGGCGACTTCGGCAATGTGGGTCGAATAGGAATAGGTGAAATATGCCTCGCCGTAGCCATGCTTCGGATCGAAGGTGAGTCTGGGAACATGCCACCAGCCGAG
>JAZDLX010000206.1:0-33498 GCA_043801585.1 bacterium
TAGATGGTGGTAATTGGTTTGCGGAAATCGTGAGGAATCCAATCAGAATGCTCGATTGCAGCGCCGGAATCTTCTTCCACATCCCAGAGAACGTTCTTGCCGAACATCCTCGCGACAATCCCCACAGGAACGGTTTCCGGGGGAACCACGAGAACCAGGTCGTGCCCGCCGAAGAGGGCGCGCCAAAAGGCCTGAGGCAAATCGATGAACCGCTCGATTTTGCTGCGGATGGGTAGGGAATGCACGGTCATGTTGTCCGGGAGACCGTCCGGGGCGTCGCCACGTCCCCATACTTCCACATCAAAACCCTCTTCGGCCAGTCCCCTTGCCACTTTCATCGTGTGGCGAGGGTGGCCCAACGGATGCACGGTGGACAGGACGAGGACTCGATGCGCCATGGTTGCTCCATTGAAACTGTGAAAGATACAAAGGGAAGGGCGCCGGAGAGGTGTCCGTCTCCCGCTTTGGACAAGCGATGGACAGAGCGGTAGACTGGCAGCGGGTGGCAATCCGTCGGTACCTTGCGGACCGAAGGGCGCCCCCCGAAAAGCGCCCCAAGACTCTATTGGCAGGGCGGGAGAGCCTCATGGATCGGATACGCGCAGGGGTTGTCGGAGTTGGACGACTGGGTCGTTTCCACGCCCAGAAATACGCAACCAACCCTGGGGCGGAACTCGTGGGAGTGTACGATGCCGACCCGGAGACGGCGGAACGCGTTGCCCGGGAAACAGGCTGCAAGCCGTTCGCCGATTTGGATTCTCTGCTCGGGGAAGTTCAGGCAGTGTCGGTAGCTACGCCCACGATGATACACCATGATATCGGTTTACAAGTGCTCTCCGCGGGCTGTCACCTGCTGATGGAGAAACCGATCGCCGCCACTTCCCGGGAAGCGAAAGACCTTGTAGAACTTGCAGATAGAAGCGGTTTGATCCTCCAGGTTGGTCACATCGAACGGTTCAATCCGGGTGTTCGAGCGTTGAACGGCATTGATGTCCACCCAAGCTTTGTCGAAGCTCACCGTCTGGCCCCTTATACTCCCCGTGGAGCCGACGTTTCTGTGATCCATGACTTGATGATTCACGATGTGGATGTACTGCTGCACTGGATGGGGAGCGAGGTCGAACGAGTTGATGCCTCGGGGGTTCCCGTGATTACCAGGGTGGTGGATATCGCCAACGCCCGTATCACGTTTTCCGGGCGGCGGGTGGCTAACCTGACCGCGAGCCGGATATCCCTGAAGCGCATGAGGAAGTTCCGGATGTTCCAGGAGGACGCCTACATCTCGGTCGACTTTGAAAAGAAACGGGCGGAGATCTACAAACGCGTGCCAGCCGGGACACTCCGTTCGCTTCCGATTCCGGGAGCGGATGACGCCGACCTGCGTATTCTGATCCGGAAAACCCGGGCGAAAAAGGACGAGGACGCCCTTGCTCGCGAAGTGGAAGCATTCCTGACCGCTGTCCGGCACGGCCATGCCCCCGAGGTGGGCGGCCGCGAGGCTACAGTGGCCCTCGAGCTCGTTGAGGAGATTGCCCGGCAGTGCGAAACGGGTACCGCCTGAATGGAGCAGTAGAAAAAAACGCACTTACCCGGAAGTGAGTTTTTTGTTGGGAATAAAGATGTTTTCCGGGTTAATTCCTGAGTCTCTCAAGTATCCGCTGGGCGACAATTGCTGCCCCGTTCGTCTGAAGGTTGACGAAGTCGAACGGGCGTTTCGCGAACAGAGTGTTCACCGCTTCGTCCCACCGGCCGGCGAGGAAGTCCTCTGTGGGCAATGTGACACTGGGGAGATTTTCCTCGACGTATCGCTGAATGATATCGGCTTCGGGGAAGGTTATCCGAGGGACGATCACGACGGCGGTGTCGTTGGCCGCACACTCCGCCACCGTGCTGTATCCCGGTTTCAAAATGGTCACATCCGCCGCACGGACCAGGTCGCTATAACGGAAGCTGAGCAGCGTCAATTCCCTTTCCGTCAGATAACGGACGTCCGGGTGAACATTGTCAAGCGGTGGTGTCGCGACGAACTGGTATGAACGCATCAAAGCATCGGACGGTGGAACGAGTCCCTTCAATCCCTCTCCACCGAAAGCGATCAGCACGACGGGACGGTCGATGCTGAAGCCGAGCTGGCCTTTTGCTTCCGCTTTGCTGAGGCTGGAGCGCCGGGCGATCAGCGGCACCCGTTCAACATTCCTGAATGATTCCAACCCGAGCTCCATTCCACCACTGAATATCACCTCGGCATGTGACTGAAAGGCCGAGGCGGCATCCGCAAACCGGTTGTACTCGGGATGTTCGCCAGCCAGATCCCTCCAGACGCTGTCCCAGGAAAAATTCCCGATCCCGAAGGACGGGATTCCCGCTTGGTGGGCTGCTGCAAAAGCGTGGGGCGGAATATCGATCAGCGCAGCGTTGATTCCGTTGGCATGGAGCCATTCCGCCTCCCGCTTGATCAGCAGGTTTCCATCCTTGCCGAAAAAGAAGCGCAGCCGTTGAAGGCTGGCTTCATGGTCGTGGCGAAGGGAATCGTATTGAACCAGTCCCACATCCATTCGTACGGATTCGTGGGATGTTGGCGGAAACCCAAGGAAGTCCTGAACCCGCTCGCGGGTGAAAGGCGCACGGACGTGGATAGCCGAACTTGGATGCAAGCGTATGATTTCGCGCACCACCTCCAGGATTCGGGTAAGATGGCCATAGCCGTGTCCGCTGGCGTAGACTGCAAATTTCATCGGGTGGTTACGTCCATGCGTTCGAGAGGCGCAAGCATCAGGATTTTTCCACTGTTGTCGTTCTGCACACCGAGCCGTACGGCGGTCCTCAACGGTTCCGGCAACAGAGTGCCAGAGTACCGCGAAAAGGTCGATCTGAAATTGATCGATGAGGTTCGTGGATAGATGACAAGACCAACGGACCTGCTGTCAGGGATTTCTGCGGCATCCCGGGCAATCCGGATCGCATCGAGTATGCCGCCCTGTGCATCGACGAGCCCATGTTTGATCGCATCTTCGCCGGTCCAGATGCGTCCCCGTCCGAGAGCGTCAACCTCCTGTTTGCTCAAGCCACGTCCACGGGCAACGGTCTCAATAAAATCGTCGTAGGTTTTGTCCATCGCCTTGCGGAGCAACCGCACCTGCTCATCGTTCCAGGGCGCCAGGCCGCTCATCGCGGCGTTGCGTCCGTGATGGACACCATCGAGGTGCACGCCAAGAGTATCAAGCAGGCCTGAGATGTTCACTCGGCCGTAAACAACTCCAATCGAACCGGTGATCGTAGTTCGTGTCGCCACGATGCTGGTTGCCTGGGCGGAGATGTAGTAGCCTCCCGAAGCGGCGAGGTCGGACATGGAAACGATCAGAGGGATGTGCCGCACATCGGGAATCGAGCGATCGACTGTGCGCTGAACCTCACGCGCGATGGCGTCCGCCGCGACGGACCACCCACCCGGTGAGTCCACTCTCAGCACAATGGCCTTTACGCTACGGTTGCTGCGGGCCTGGCGAATCGCTTCGACAAGGGTTTCCGAACCGAGTGTGCGTTCGTTCAGCAGGTAATCCCACCGACTCTTTCCGAGATCGATTCTTCCCTCCGCATATACAACGGCGATCTTCGGATCGTTCATTGCCGCCCATTCGGAATCAGTCTGCGGAACGAAGGTGTACATCTTCTCACGGACAAACACGGTGGAGATTCCCGCAGCAAGCTGGCTGGATGCGGTCTTTTCAACCTCGTCCGGGTAGAGAAGGCCATCCAGAAGCCCGTTGCTGACGGCTTCCGGACCGGTCATCAGTGCGCTGTCGATCCATGCAGATGCCGTAGTCACCGGGACGCTTCGGCCACTGGAGACCGCTTCCACCCAGTCACGGTGCCAGGCGTCCGCGACGGCTTCAAGCTCTTCACGGGCCTCGTCGGACATCGAGTTGCGAACGAGCGGTTCGGCGGCGGATTTGTATTCACCGACGGTGTAGTATTCCGGTCGCAGGCGAAGTGTGTCGAGAAGGTCGCGGGCGTAGAGGTTCTCGAACGAGATTCCCGGAATGATCACAACACCCGCAGGATACAGCCACGCGCGATCCGCAGCGGAAGCCAGGTAGGTGGTGCCCATGCGGTATTCCTGAGCGTAGGTCGCCACCTTGATTCCCGCCTCACGCAGAGCGAGGATCTCGATGCGCAGTTCTTCCAGGTCACTGCGGCCTGCGCTGAAGTTGTCGAATTCCAGAATTACTCCGGCGACGCCGTCATCAAAACGGATCTGTTCAAGCCGGTCCAGAAGCTCCAGCAGGGATCGACGGTGCGGGAAGAAAAAGGAAACGGGATCCGGCTCTTCGCCAAGTGGACCTTCGAGGCGAATGTGAACGATCTGTTTGGGCAAGAGCGCATCGAGAAAAGAAGGGACCCGCTTGGTTGAACTCCGGACCCACACATCACCCGCGTCACGCGAGGAACCGTTGTCCCCGGAGGCAGTGTAGGAGCCCAGTTCGAGGACGCCGCTGGTGACCGAAACCCCGGCGAACATCAGCTTGGAATCGACGGCATATCCACCGTGAACGTGAAGACCTTTCAACACTTCCCAGTTTGCGAGGAAGCTTACGTCCGGATCGTCGCCATAGTTGGTCCTGGAATCGTGCCAAAGGGTTGCATCCATGGAAAGAGTCAGGCGTGGTCCGAACGGACGCAACGCCATTCCAAGGTGCCAGGTCGGATCGAGGGCAACGCCGTCAAGGCGTGGTCTTCCCAGATCCGTTACCTGAGCGCTCAGGGAAAACCATTGCGTTGGCCGGGCGATGAATCCGAGATCCCACGTATTTCCACGGTCCAGCCCGGTGCTCCAGTGATAGGCGGCGCCGAGGCTGAAGCCGTCTCTGAGCGGAGCGGAAAAACCCCAGCTGTATCTCCGTTGGGTTTTGGTGGTGTCATGGAACGATTCCCACCCGAAGGCCAGATGTTTCAGGTTGAACGCCGCGCCGAACTGGCGCCCGTCGAAGAGCACATTTTCCGAACTGCTCGCGGGCCACAGCAGAATCATTCCGCTGGCGCCGTCCAGACCGATTCCAGCGGGGTTCAGCCAGAGCGAAGAGGTCGCGTCCAGGCATGCCCGTGACGCGATCGGTTCCGGAATCAGCATCCTGCTTGAAGGCGGATTCCTGAAGGTCAGATCCGGTGTTCCAGCGGTGGCCGAGCCGATAAAGAAAAAGGCGACAAGCAGCGTCGCCATCCACGTCGTACGCATCAACTACTCCACAATCATCTTTCTGGTCAGCGGTAAGGTAACATGACCCGATCCAGAACGTAAAGAGTTTCACAAAGGTTGTGCTCGCGGGGCGTTCGGACGAAAAGAGCTCACCTGATACGTTGCCGGGCGATCAACAACGCGAGCAATGCCTGTTCGACAGGAGTGTCGGTGGTCAACAGGTGATGTTGGACATGGTGTCGGGCGCAACCGTCACGGAGGGTCTCAAGAAAACGGTGCATTTCGCTGCGGTACTCGTTCCCCACCTGCCAGGGGTTCGCCGACAGTGACTTACCGCTTTCCAATTCGACGAATTTCGACTCACGGTCGAAAGCAAAATCCACTTCACGAGGATCGAGGACCTGGAGCGCGAGCACTTCATGTCCGTTGTGGCGAAAGTGGTGCAACCCCTCCAACAACGGCTCCGGGTCGTCGAGCAGGTCGGAAATCAGAATCACCAGCCCGCGACGTCCAAGGCGTTCGGCGACACGGTGGAGCGCTTCGCCCAGGGAGGTTTCACCGCCTGGTTCGTTGCGCACAAGCGCAGCGAACAGTTCGTCACGCCAGGTCATTGCGGAACGGGGCTGCATGATTTCACGGGGCGCGGTGTCGAAGGGCGCCAATCCCACGGCATCCCGCTGGGTGAGCAGAAGGTGGATCAATGCAGCGGCCACGGTGCGGGAGTACTCGGCCTTCGTCACCGTTCCGCCACCCTTGAATCCCATCGATCCGGAGACATCCAGCACGACCATCGCCCGCAGGTTCGTCTCCTCCTGGTACTGCTTGATGTAGTAGCGGTCCGTTCGGCCGACAACCTTCCAGTCAACGTGGCGAAGTGGATCACCCGGCTGGTACATCCGGTGTTCGGCGAACTCCACGGAAAAACCGTGGTATGGACTCCGGTGCAAACCCGTCAGAAATCCCTCGACAACCAGCCTTGCGCGAAGTGAAATCGGCTCAAGACGGTGGACGAGTTCCGGCGAAACGAGTGTGGTCGCTCCGTTCCAGGTTCTTTCGGGAGTGAGGTTCATGGCCTGATGTCTTCAAGGAGTCGCTGCACGATCCTGTCGGCGTCCACCCCATCGGCCTCGGCGCGGAACGTGCGGACGAGGCGGTGACGGATAACGGGGAGCGCCATCGAACGGACATCCTCCACAACTGGAGTGGGGCGGCCTTCGAGGACCGCTTTTGCCTTGGCGCCGAGGATCATGTACTGGCTTGCGCGCGGACCCGCACCCCAGCGCACCCAATGCTTCACATATTCACGCGCGTCGCTTTCATCCGGACGGGTTGCACGGGCGAGTGCGACGGCGTGGTCGAGAACGGCGTCGGCCACGGGAACACGCCGCACCAATCCCTGCAGCTCCACAATTTCCTCCGCACCGAGCACCATCTCCAGGCTTGGGTCGTCACCCGCCGTCGTCGAGGCGACAATCTCCCGCTCCTCCTCCACGCTCGGATAGAGCACCCGGAGGTTGAACATGAAACGGTCGAGCTGTGCTTCGGGAAGAGGGTAGGTTCCTTCCTGCTCGATTGGATTCTGAGTCGCCAGCACAAAAAACGGCGGTTCAAGCGTAAAGGTTTGACCTGCCGCGGAAACTTCCTGTTCAGCCATCGCCTGCAACAGCGCGGCCTGTGTCTTGGGAGGGGTGCGGTTGATCTCGTCCGCGAGCACGACTTGGGCGAATAATGGACCGCGAACGAAACGGAATTCCTTCTGTCCCGTAGCACGGTTTTCCTCGATAATTTCCGTTCCCGTGATGTCCGAAGGCATCAGGTCCGGCGTGAACTGGATGCGGTTAAACGAGAGATTCAGCGCTTTCGCCAGGCTGCGAATGATCTTCGTCTTCGCCAGTCCGGGAACACCTACGAGGAGAACGTGCCCCTTCGCAAGCAAAGCGACCAGCAGGTGGTCGATCACCTCGTTCTGGCCGATGATCACCCGGCCAATCTGCTCACGTATCTGACGTCGTGCTTCAGCAATTCGCTCCAGGGCGGTGCGGTCATCCATGGGGGTTCCGTGATCGTGTGGTCGTCGCAGTTCGCCGGGGGTGATCCCCGGCGGATCGTTTGTGGCAAGCTATGACGTGGTGGGTGAAGGGGCAACGGAGAGCGGGCAGGCGTAAAGAGACAGAACTCCATCCGCTGAACGTTTTCTCCTCACTGGAAAGGGAACCGATCCGCCACTTCGGCGTGTTTTCAACAGGAGTCGTAACGGAACGAGGGGATTGTCATGACGCGTCAGAGACGAAGCGCTGAAAAGGGGAAGAGCAGCCTTACGGAAGCAACGCTAAAAACCAGCCTGCTGCGGGTGATCACCTCCTGGGCGCGGGAAATCGTAGTCATCATCCTGATCGTTACCGTGCTTCAGGTGGGGCTTGTGCAGGCCTACCATGTGCCTACAGGTTCGATGGAGCCGACGATCATGACAGGAGATTTCCTCATCGCCGACAAGGTGACCCTCGGTCCCCGCACGCCTCAGTGGATTGGAGTTCCGTACACGAATTTCGGCATGCCTGTTCCGGCGTTCAAATTTCCCGGGTTGCGCAGGGTTCATCACAATGACGTGGTCGTTGTTGAAGTCCCGGTGGATGAAAAAACGCCTTATGTCAAGCGGGTTGTGGCCGTCGGCGGCCAGACGGTGGAGGTGCACGATAAACAGCTTTATGTGGACAGTGAGCGCCAGGAGGAATCCTGGGTGGTGCATTCGGACCCGAACACGTTTGTATCCGGTGTGCATCACTATGGCATCCCCGCCTGGCTTGGAAACCGGGACAATTGGGGGCCTTACAGGGTGCCCCAAGGGTCTCTTTTCCTGATGGGTGACAACCGCGATGAATCCTTCGACAGCCGCTATTTCGGACCGGTTAAAGAGAGTGACGTGATCGGGCGAGCGAGGGTGACAACGTTTACGCTGGACCTGAAGAGCGCGGGGAAATCACCCCACGACAGATTCAGCCTCGCCCGTTTTGGCCGGGTGCTGAACTGATTGGAGAGTTACCAATCCAACGGAAGAAATTTGATTAGCAGTGATTCGTCATCCTGAACACCGATCCTTCGGCATGAAGGATCTTTCGAAGGGAGGCGAACCAGATCGCGAGCGGCTCGCATCGAAAGATGCTTCACTGCGTTCAGCATGACGATATCATGACGTTGCTTCCAGGGCCAAAATAAAAACTCGGGCTGAAATTTGCGTTTCAGGAGGACCCACGATGCAAACGTAAAGGTGGCCCAAAGGGTGGCCCGACTTGCTTGCAAGTCGGGTTTCCGGGTTTCATTGAGTGTGACCCGGTCCTGTCCCGCAACGTCGGGATGCCCCGCCAGGGGGCGAAACGGCTTCAATCTTGAGTGCCCTTCACGGTCTCAGCGCTGTCCACTGATGCGACTTTCAGTGACCGCCTCAACAGCACCATATACCACGGCAACAATTCGCCCCGGGTTTCGTAGCGGAACCGTCGAGGGTTGTACACGTACCGTGGCGTCTCCTGTGCCATCTCGCCCAGAAGCGTCTTCATCGGCGGCACGCCCTCGACTCCGAAGCAGGAAGCAAGAACCTTCGTCTCGTCCGGCACGGGCTCGTTCGCCAGAGCGGGTACAAGCAATTCGCGGGCGTGAGCAGTATCTCCCTCCGTCGCGATAAGCCACGCGCGGTAGCCGACCGCGAGCGGATCTCCGGGAATCAACGACTCCGCTTCCGTAATCTGCTCCTCCGCGTCGGAGTAGTTACCCTTCGCGATCAGCATGCGTGCATAATCGAGACGCAACTCCACCACACCGCTGCGGAGCTGCACCGCCTGCCGGTACATGGAATCCGCCTCGATGAACGGTTCTGCGGTTCTGGATATCATTCCGCTGTCCGCAAGGGTCTCCGCATGTCCCCAAAGCGCTTCTGGCAGATCCGCCTGTACTGCCAACGCGCTGTCATAATTGGCCAACGCCGAAGTGAACGCTCCGGCGAGTTGCTGTTCGCGGGCGAGCGCCAGGTGCAGAGGGTAGCGGGGTTGAAGGGTCTTACGGGTCAATCCACGCTCAAGCACGCCGACAGCCGTTTCGTCTCTCGTGATCTCCGAAGAGTGTTTCAACGCCGTGGAAAGAAGCGCATATCCATCCGGTTCATCCGGGTAGCCCTTGATATAATTCTGCGCGGCGTCCACGGCGATCGAATCCATTCCAAGCAGCGATGCCACCGTGGACCTCGCCGCGAGCACAGGCCGGGTGGACGAAAAGGAAGGATCGATTTTCTGCAAACGGCTCCAGGCGTGTTCCGCCCGCCCCTCTTCGAGGTCCTGGTAGGTGGCGTTGACGTGACCCTCCGTGTAGTACGGGGCCATGTCTTCAAGAGCGAGGAAATCGCGTACAATCGAAACGAGGGCGGTGTCGCGCCCCAACCGTTCGCGGACAATCTCACGTTCGTCCCACTCGTCGATCGCGGGGGTGACAAAAGCGTTCACGCCTTCCGCGAAGTACTCCCAGACCGTGGATGCCTGGTAACGCGACATAAAGACGTCTTTTCCATCGGCAGCCTGTGCCTTGGTGTTCTGATAGGCCTCCTGAAGCCGTTTCTTTTCGGGTGTCGTCAGCAGGCCGTGGACCTGGTGCGTCATTTCATGAACGACGGTGTTGTAGCCGCCGTAGAGCTGCCGCTCCACATCTTCGATGCCCGTTACCGTGTGGAATCCCCCCGCGCCGCGCACGTCGTCCCAGAGGCGGCTGTCCAGGTTGATTCGCTGGTCGCGGAGCGGGGTCATGTACGGTGCGTTGGAGAGCAGCTCGTGGATCGGCTTGATATACAAAGTCGATCCCGTTTCCTGCAACACAGTCACAAACCGGCGCCAGGGATAGACTGACATGGTGACAACTTTTTTGTGACGTGGGGTCAGTTCGTTCCAGTTGAGCACATACTTTTCGATCTCCGGTACATTCGGTGTCGGGTCGGCAAGCAGTTTGTCATGGAAAGCGACACGGCGTTTTGAACGTTCGAGACGGCGGGTTTCCTGCACTTTCGCAAAGATCGCATGGGCGCGCCCATAGGCAGGAATCAGCTTCAGTGCTTCCTGGCAGAAGGCTTCCGAAAGGTCCACCTCCCCCTTCAGCCATGAGATTTCGGCGAGCATCGTTACCGGCTCGATCCAGCTTGCGTGAAGTCGGCGGAGTGCCATCAGGGAGTCGGCGGCCTCCGGGTAAAGGCCGGATTTCATCAATAATTTCGCGCCTTCCAGCTCATTGCGCTCATCGTCCGTTGCAGGAAAAGCTTCCGGATGGGCCTCTTCGATCTGCGTGTAGTTCCGGGAGGTGTAGCCGTTTCCGAGGAAATAATGTGCCTGTTCATGGTAAGGATTCACATCGAGTGTGAGTCCAAGCATCGTGATCGCTTCTCGGATTCTCCCCAGGTAAATCAGGGTTCTGCCCATGGCAAACAGGGCGTCGTCGGAAAACCCGCCGTGTTTTACCGACCAGAGGAGCGTGTCGAGCGCTGCCTGATGTTTCTGCTTGCGGTTCAGTTCGTTCGCCGCACCGAGGAGGATTACACCGCGAAGTGCGTCATCGTCCGTGAGGTCGTAGGCTTCCTTGTAGCAAACCAGCGCGCTATCGAGATCGTGGCGGCGATCAGCAAGCCGGGCTTCGGCGAGCGCCTTGATCTCGTCGAGCAGGCCGGGCCAGTGGCTCCAGTAGGACATTCCGAGTTTGTCGAAACGCTCCGCTGCAAAGTCGGCGTCAAGGTCTCGCAGCGCCTTGGTCCAGTGAGGTGAAGTGATGTAGTCCTGCCCTTCAGGACGGCGGGGGTAGTCGTCCTGTGACAGTGTATAACGGCCACGCTTCATCATGGCCATGTCGAACAGCGCGGACACGCGGTCGTTCCAGGGACGCACGGCGGCGGTTTCAGGATCGCGGCACCAGACTCCGAGCTGCCAGGCGAGCACGGCGCGATCCATTCCCACGGCAGTGGTGTAGGAGGCTTTGAGGGAATCCCGCACCTCGACCACATCTCGCACCAGCGGTGGGTAGGGGTCGCGGGTGTCCTGGGCGGCAAGGCTGGCGGTAAGCACGACTACAGTCAGCAGTAGCGCCAGCGACAGGCGCCGTTGTCCTCGTGTCATCTCCTCATCCATGGCTAAACTCACAGAAAAAAGCCCGGCACACAGCCGGGTTTGTAAGGTACACCTGGTTCACGGTGTGAACAATGCAACGCAATCCTCGAGTCGTGCCCCTCGGTTTTCATCGCAAACTGCAAATTGCGACGAACCGTGCATGGTCACTCCGGCGTATTGTCCATCTTTGCGGAGAAGATAGAATTTGAGGCCAAAGTTGGGACGTCCCTGCTCGTCGAGTAAATGTTTTTCCGTAGTATGTTTCGCTACTTCACGCAGCACTTCAAGCCCTGCGTCCACGGGATCGAGCCCCTGTTTCATCAACTGGACCGCTTGGAAGGAGCAGAGATTCTGGAGGTTTGCCTCGCCGCGGCCGGTTGACCCCACGGAACCGATTTCGTTGTCCACATAGAGTCCGGCTCCGATGATCGGGCTGTCGCCGACGCGTCCCGGGAGCTTGAAAAACAGCCCGCTGGTGGTGGTCACGCAGGAGAGGTCACCCGCCCGGTTCAGAGCGCCGAGGTGAATCGTGCCGGTGATTCGTTCGACAAGCGCCTTGATGTCCGGGTCCACCTGGTCAGGCGGTGGAGGCAGCCAGTCGTCGACGGGAGATAGCGTCTGTTTCCAGTAGAGCCAGATCCTGCGCGCCTTCTCTGTCAGCAGATCTTCTTCCTTAAATCCCTGCGCCCTCGCGAAATCCAGCGCCCCGTCCCCTACCAGCAGGACGTGATCCGTCTGTTCCATCACAAGCTTCGCCACCTTGCTCGGATTTCGGATGTTCTGCAGGCTCGCCACCGCACCGGCACAGTGCGTGGGACCGTGCATCACCGCTGCGTCGAGCTCCACAATCCCCCGTTCGTTGGGAAGCCCTCCGTATCCCACCGAATAATCGTCCGGATCGTTCTCGACGAAATTCACCCCCGCGATCGCGGCATCGAGAGGGTCGTCGCCGGCTTCCATTTGTCGGACAGCGAGCTCCACCGCCTTCAGTCCGTTTGCCGACGAAATCGAGATAAGTACTTGTTTTCCCTTCTTCGGAGCTGCCTTTGTGGCAACCGGCGAGAAGGCAAACGGAAGCCCGGCCACCGCCGCCGCGGAGGTTCCCAGAAACTCCCGCCGTCCCATCTTCGTCAATCCCATCGGTGTGTCCCTCCTCTGTTGCACTTAAGGGAAAGTATCGACGGTGGCGGAAGGCGACAAGAGGTTGGTGGTTGGCGGAACGGATTATCGTTAAAAAACCTTAATCAAGGTCGCTTATTAATCGCCAGATACACTAAAAATAAAAGGTTGCACAGGGAGGCTTGCCCACAGCGGAGGACAGGAGTAGCTTTCAGAGTGGCGAAAGGGGAGGTGGGGGATGGTCATCGAAGACGGCAACGGGCGCTTGGACACACTTTTCGGCGCGCTTGCAAACGGTGTGCGGCGACGGATCCTCGAGCACCTTCTCCACGGCGAGGCGACGGTCACCGAATTGACAGATCTCTGTAATGTGACCATGCCCTCAATCTCCCGCCACTTGAGCCAGCTTGGCGAGGCGGGCCTTGTCGAACGGCGGGTGGAGGGGCGGAAACGGTGGGTTCGGCTCGTTCCGGGTTCGCTGGAGCCGACGCGGGCATGGCTGCGCTCCCTGCCGAACGAATCGGGTGGCGGGTCCCTGGCGGATTACCTGAAACAACTTGGAAACAAGGAATAACAGGGCTCTCGGCAGGACAGGGCACATGTAATGAACATCGAGGGAGTGAAAGCTGTCACGAGAGGAGATGTATATTTGAGGGAATTCCCCCGGAGTGCAAACCGGGTCAGAGCGGAAGCGAGGAGAAGGGTACAATGAACGCCTATCGGGTCAAACGGGCCAAAGCGCGAACAAAATTGCGTTCGAGTCGAATGGGAAAAAGCGGCAGGAGCGCCGGTGTCGGGCTGGGCGAAATTCTCGTGCTGCTTGTGGTTGCTTTGGTGGTTCTGATCGCAGTGAATTCTCCCTCTTTCACGCATCGGGAAATTCGATCGTCGGAACTTTTCCGGATGTACACCCCGGAACAGCTTCAGGACGATCTTGCATTCCTTGTCGACCGCCTCGAAACTCTCCATCCGGATCTGTATGCGCACGTTTCCAACGAGGAAATTCACGCGGAAGTCCAGCGCATCGAGGGCGAACTGGTGGCCCCGATGAACCGCATCGGTTTCTACAGGCTCGTCGCTCCCCTCCTCTCCCGTTTCCGCGATCCACTGACAACCATCGCGATACCCTACGAGGAACGCAACGATTACCTCGAGCAGGGAGCGTTGCTCCTGCCGCTGGATCTTGAGGTTACGGAAGATCAGGTGACCGTTTCGCACAACTACTCCAGCGACACCCTTGTCGCCGCAGGGTCCAACGTCCTGTCGATCAACAATACCCCCATCGAGCAACTCCGGGAGCGTCTTGTCCAATACATCAGCGGAACCACCGATCCCTACCGTTACTGGAGACTTGGACAGCACTGGCGGGAACTTGAATGGCTGGTTTATGGCTTTGAAAGCCCCTTTGAGGTTGTTGTGCGGCGGCCGGGAATCCGTGGTGGACCGGTCGCTCGAAACCTCCTTGGAGTTCAACAGGCGGCCATTGACGAGGACCGAAAAAACGGCCTGGTAGTTGAGGAAACACAGGATCCTTGGGAATACTCGTTCCAGCGCAGGGAGAGCACCGGGCTCGTCACAGTGAATGAGCTGGAGGACTACCCGAATCTGGATGCGTCCATGGACAATCTCCTCGCAGAACTGGAATCCGACGGCGCCAGCGCCCTGGTTCTCGACCTGCGGGGGACGACCGGTTCAGGATATCACGCGGTTCAGACGATTCTCTCCCGGCTCTCGGACAGGTTGATTCCCGTCATCATGGCGAGCGAGATCCGTTCCACGAAAACATCCCGTCTCTGGTTTGCACGGACACTGCCTCTGTATGAACGGTTCTATCCTCCTCTCTTCGACAAAGGGTTGGGGAAACTGTGGAAAACACCGATCGGGTCGATGATGCAACTCCCGGACGAGGTGACTCTGGTTCCGGCGAACCGCCGCTATCACGGTTCCGTTTTCGTCCTCGTGAACGGCCGGTCGGGTCCGGCAGCATCGCTTCTGGCGGGCCTGATTCAGTCCTCAAAGCTCGGTACGGTGATCGGACGCGAGGAGGCCACCGCGGCAACCGGCATCAATGGCGAATCTTTCGGCTTCGATCTGCCGAACACCCGTCTCTGGGTGAAACTCCCTCTCGCGAAGCAGGTGATGAGCGCGGCGATGAAGTCGGTGATCCCGGATGTGATCGTAGAACCGACGAATTATGAGTTGCGTCGCGGTCTCGATAGTGTACTCGTTCGAGCCTTGCTGATGGCGAGTCGCTCCACACCATGACAGGCCGTGGAGAGTGTGACAGAGAAAAGGCCCGCAATCGCGGGCCTTTTCTCTGTCGTGAATTCGTTATTGTTCCTCCGGCCGCCACCACCCCTTGGTGGGCGTTTCCGACGGCGAGCAGACCATCACGTACTGCATCCGGATTTCCTTGACGATCGTCTGGCGTGCTTCGATGTCCTCCTCCGGGAAGTAAAAGACAGCGTAATGGAGGGACTTCCCCGTATGTTCCGCCCAACAGGAGCGGCGGGGATGCATTTTCACCGTCTCCGCGACATTCTCTCCCTCATCGACGTCGAGCATGCTGTAGCGTTCGCCCTCTTCGAGCGAAAGAATCGTGAAGACACCAGCTTTCGCCTTCAGTTCAGATTCGTCCGGAAAGGGACCGTCAAAGGAAAACCAGCCGATCTCGATGCTCATCCTCACAACCTCGTCGTGCGTTGTTTCCTTCGAGCTGCAAAATAGGGTCCGTTGACAGAACTGCCGGCCTTCACGATCACCAGGAGAGGCAGGCGAGACTTCCCGTCATGGCCCCCCGTGGCTCGGACCTCCTGCAACATCTGCCCTCTCTGCGCATCCTAGGGAAGAACGAAAAAGGACACAAGAGTACGGTTCATGTTCAGATAGCTTTATTTGAAACAGCCTGTGTCCTGAAAGCAACCATTTTAATTTCAAGAAGGTAGAAAGAATGTCAATCCTCAGAGACAAGGACAGGGAAGCCGTTCGCCAGCGGTTGAACGAGATGACCGGTAAGGCGAAACTGGTTTTTTTCATGCAGGAAATTGAGTGCCAGTACTGCCGGGAAACCGGCGAGCTGCTCCAGGAGGTTGCCGAGCTCTCCGACAAGCTCGAGCTGGAGGTCTTCAACTTCGTCGTCGACAAAGAGGTGACGGAGAAGTACAACATCGCCCAGATCCCGGCGATCGTGATCCTCGGCGAGGATGGAGTCGACTACGGCATCCGTTACTACGGCATCCCCAGCGGCTACGAGTTCGCCAGCCTGCTCGAGGACATCCTGATGGTATCGGCCAACGACAGCGGCCTCGAGGAGGAGACCCGCCAGGCACTCGCCGGCCTGGAGAGTCCGGTGCACATGCAGGTCTTTGTTACCCCCACCTGCCCCTACTGCCCCGGCGCGGTTCGTCTTGCGCATCAAATGGCGTTCGAGTCCGACAAGGTTCGCGCGGACATGGTGGAAGCGTCAGAATTTCCGCATCTTGCGATGAAATACAACGTGCAGGGAGTGCCACGCACGGTGATTAACGAGACGCATGCGGTCGAGGGCATGATGCCCGAGTCGATGATTCTTCAGGAGGTTCTGAAGGCGGTATAACCGGTTCCAGCGCTGCGAGGTTCTTATTTTGTCCGCCATGGATGAGGCAAAAAAAACGGGCGCTACGGATCTCGTTGCGATTCGGGATGATGCCGGTCTTGTACGGAAGGCTGTTGCCGGAGATGCTTCCGCGAAAGGTGAGATTGTCGAACGCCACATGCGCAATGTGTACAATCTCGCGCTGCGCTTGACGGGCAATCCGGACGAAGCCGAGAACGTTCTTCAGGATACGTTCCTGAAGGTGTTTGAAAAGCTCAACGACTTCCGGGCCGACAGTCAGCTTGGCACCTGGATTCATCGCATCGCGACGAACGAAGCCCTGATGCGGTTGCGCTCGAAGAAGGGCAAATGGTTTGTCCCGATCGAAGAGGAGCCGGTGAACGGCGAGGAAACCGGTGATATTGGCTTCATCGTCCAGTCGCTGGACCGTGATCCGCTTACGTTGACGCTTGACGATGAGCTGCGTAAGAAGTTGGAAAAAGCTATTCTTTCTCTGCCGGAGACCCTGCGTACGGCGTTCGTGCTAAAGGATCTGGAAGGGCTGTCCATGGCGGAGATCGGCGAGAAAATGGGCAAGACAGTCGCTGCCGTGAAAGCGGATTTGCATCGTGCACGGCTGAGACTGCGCGGCAGACTCGCCGAATTCGTGGACGGGAGGGACCATGGAGCCTAAGACGTCAAAGGTCGATGAAAAACTGCTGACACCACAGCAGCTCTGCGACGCCCTCGAGGTGTACCTTGGGCACGAAAAGGGGAGGAAGAAATGCCGTGAGCTGCTGACCAAACTCGAGAACGATCCATCGTGGAAAGCGCAGCTAAACACCCTGAGCTGTACGGTCCAGGTTTATCAAAAATGCGAAGGTGTTGAGGTGCCGGATGAAGTTTCCTACCGCCTCAAGACCGTACTTGACCTCGCCGATCCCGAAGCGGAGTGCAAGGATGACAAGTAGGGCAAAACACAGAGGACTGCAGATCGGCGGAGCCCTGCTCGGCGCGGTTGGCGGTTTTCTCTACTACAAGTTCGTCGGTTGCGCCTCGGGGACCTGTCCCCTGACCTCAGAGCCGTTTTTTCCCGCGGCTTGGGGTGCGCTGTTCGGTTGGCTCCTGTTCGGGCCGGGGCCGAAGAAAACGGTGGACACGAAAGCACAGGCTGCCCGCAACGACCCGCTGGAGATCTGAGATGAGATACATTACGACCCTGACGCTGGCTCTTGTGCTGGTGCTTGGTGGATGTTCAAAGGGGGATGCGCAGGCTGGAAGCAGCTCAAAGAAAAGCGCTCAAACCCAGGTCGCTGCGTCCAACGATGATGCGGTCAAACTGGGTTTGCTGCCTGCCGACAAGGCCCCAACGGCTCCGGATTGGGAACTGCAGACAGTAGAGGGCGGAACGCTGAAGCTCTCGTCCTTCCGCGGCAAGGTAGTGATCCTCGATTTCTGGGACACCTGGTGTCCGCCCTGCAAGGCTGAAATTCCCGGTTTCATCAAACTTTATGACCAGTACAGGGACAAGGGGCTCGTGGTCATTGGCGCTGCATTCGGCAACAACGGTCCTGACGCAGTGAAGGAATTCGTCCAGGAGTGGGAGATGAACTACCCGGTCGTCTTCATCACCCCGGAGGTGAACCGGCTCTACGGCGGCATACAGTCAATCCCGACAACCTTTATCATCGACACCGAGGGGCGTGCCCGCGGCATGCACGTCGGCTTCGCCGAAAAGGAAGTGTTCGAACGTGAAATCAAGGCGCTCCTGCCAAACGGCTGACCGGACATCCGAATTGAGTAACCCTCCCCGCCAGGACAGGGAGGGTTTTTTGTTACAAACGTTGATGTTTTTCGGTGCAATAGATTGGGTTTCATCGTCACGCTGGTGTGTTCAATAAAGACAGACCTATTTGAAACACTTTCTTCAAAGGGAGCAACCACTGGGGGTCCTGGCAATAAAAGCACACAGAAAAATGTACCAGGTACATTTATAAGCCAATCGAATAAACGCTTTTCCTTCTAATATTAATTGTACCTGGTACATTTTTCTGCTCCATGACAAAACGCTAAATTGCGTATAACAATTAAGTAACAATATCTGTTTTCATTTAGCTTCGCGTCCGAGCAGACAAGAATTCCGCTTGACAGCCTTCGGCCTCACAACCATCTTGCCCGCATTGAGCGGAACATTGTCCACTGGACATCCCGCGGGTGACCCGGCGCTCCCGGACCGGGGATTCCGCGAACAGGCCGTAATGGACACCCAGACTTCACCGGAGACATGACATGCCTGAGCCAACGATCACATTTCCCCCTCCCGCGCCCGGTCGTGGCATTTATTGCAATCGCACCCTCAATCTGCGTTCGATCAAAGCCATCGGCTACGACATGGACTATACGTTGATCCACTACCGGGACGACGCCTGGGAGCAGCGTGCCTACGAACACCTGCGGCGTGGCCTGGTGGAGCGCGGGTGGCCGGTGGGCGATCTCACCTATGACCCCGACTTCATTATGCGTGGACTGATTCTTGACGCCGAGATGGGCAACGTGGTCAAGGCGAACCGGTTCGGATACATCAAGCAGGCTCTTCATGGAACCTGTCCGCTCACCTTCGATGAATTGCGCAGCACCTACAGCCGTACGATTGTCGATCTGTCCGAGCCACGCTGGTATTTTCTCAACACCTTGTTCAGTCTCTCCGAGGGATTCATGTTCGCCCAGACGGTCGATCTGCTTGACAAGGGGGCTTTGGGGGACGCGATCGGCTACGAGGATCTGCTGAGGATCGAACGCAAAACTTTGGACCGCGCCCACACGGAGGGTGCGTTGAAAGCCGACATTCTCGCGAAACCCGACAATTACATCATGCACGATCCCGAGAGTGTTGAAGCGCTGCTTGACCAGAAACACGCCGGAAAGAAACTGCTTTTGATCACCAACAGTGACTGGGAATACACCCGTGAAATCATGGCGGCGGCATTCGATCCCCACCTGCCGAAGGGCATGGCCTGGAGGAACCTGTTTGACCTGGTGATTGTCAGTGCACGCAAACCTTCCTTCTTTTCCGATCCGAACCCGGCGTTCGAGGTGGTGGACGAGGAGGGGTTGTTGAAACCTGTCATCGGCAAGCTGAAACCCGGCGGCATCTACCTCGGGGGAAACGCCAGTCAGGTGGAAGGACTGTGGGGATTTGCCGGCGAGGAAATCCTCTACGTCGGCGACCACATCTTCAGTGACGTGCGCGTGTCCAAGGATATCCTTCGCTGGCGTACTGCGCTGATCCTTCGCGAACTCGAGGGTGAACTGGATGCGCTCGAGGGATTCCGGGAGGAGCAGAATCGCCTGACGGACCTGATGGCGCGAAAAGAAAAGTTGGAATACCAGTCAAACCTGATTCGTCTCTCGATTCAACGGTTGAAAGGCGGGTATCTGCCGGCCGAGGGTGAGGTCAGAAAGTTACAGCAAGAGGCGGACCGCCTGCGCGGCGAGATCGTTTCGATCGACGAGGAGATCGGAGTGTTGGCAAAGATCTCCGGGGAGCTGATGAATCCACACTGGGGATTGATCATGCGAGCCGGGAACGATAAAAGCCATTTCACGCGACAGGTCGAGAATTACGCGGACATCTATATGTCACGGGTGTCCAATTTTCTGAACCTGACTCCCTTTGCGTACCTTCGCAGCCCCCGCCACGTCCTCCCGCACGACCCGTTGCGCTGACGGTGGAGTGAATATCCTATTGCAATATTAGCCCTGCTGGTTCATCCAACAGGGTTTACTTGTTTTACATGATCATTGACGTGTGGCCCGGTCCGCCGACTGGCGGACCAGCCGAGGATCATCTCACGAGAAAACCCTGCTTGAGTGCAAGCAGGGCAATGCGTTCAACAACAGAAATCCACGGAGTTTCAGGATAAGATTACTTTCCATCATCCTCCACGACCGCCACATAGGGCAAATCACGGTATTCGTGATTGAAGTCGAGGCCGTAGCCGACGACGAATTTGTTCTCGATTTTGAACCCGACGTAATCCGCTTCCTGGTTGACTTCGCGCCGCGAGGGCTTGTCGAGCAGTACGACGGTTTTCAGTGCGACGGGTTTGCGGTCCAGCATCAACCCACTGACACGTTGCAGCGTCAGACCGGTGTCGAGGATGTCGTCCACGATCAGCACGTTTTTGTTGGCGATGTCAAAACGAACATCCTGTTTAATGCGGATGTTACCCGTGGATTCCGTGCTCGACTCATAGCTCGAGACGATCAGAAAATCCAGCTCCGCCACCCGTCCGCCGTGACGTGAGATCGCACGAACAAGATCGGCCATGAAGATGAACGCTCCGCGGAGCAAACCAATCACCGTGATGGGTCCCATCTTGCAGAACGAGTTTGCAATTTCCGCACCGAGATCATCCACCCGTTTGGCGATCTCTTCCTCGGTGATCAGGGGGGTTGTGGAAGGCACGAGCATGGCTTCTCCCGGTAATGTGTGCTGGACATTGTTGAATATCACGTACTTTTCAGTGAAGCAAAAACCTACGCGCTGAATTAGCCGCCGGTCAAGCATTGATTCATGCCCTTGCCCCTTCCCTTTGGGCGAGGTCATATTGATATTTGATTGTAACGAAGGGATGTGACGTGGACGCTAAGCTTCCGGATCAGCCAAACGCGAGCGATAGGCGAGAGGCTCCGTCTCCGGAAAAGCTCGCCAAGCTTGGCCTGCTGGTTGCCGGGATCGCCCACAACCTGTACGGTCCACTCACCGGAATTCTCGGCACCCTGGACCTGCTTCGTCTCAAACACCCGGATCTTATCGGTGATTTTGAGCGGATCGCTTCGCTGGCGCGCCGTATACAGGACGAAATCCGCGTGATGCTCTACAAAGCGGAAATCGAGCAAAAGGGCCGGATTGCAATTGTCGATCTGGTAAAACTGGTTAAGCTGGATATTGAATTCTACAAGGGCGATCCACGCCTCAAGCACATGATCGAAGTAACGTTCGACCCTCCGCAGAACCTGCCGACCTTCAAGGGCACCATCGGCGATTTCTCCCAGTCGATCAGCAACATCATCGCCAACGCCATAGAGGCGATGGAAGATTCCGACAGGAAAGAGCTCACCATTTCGCTGGAGGAGAAAGGCGACAACCTGGTCCTTTCGTTTGCGGATACGGGCGTGGGCATGGACGAGGGGACAAAGGCGCAGGCGTTCGACCCGTTTTTCTCGACGAAGACTCCCACCACCGGAGGGAAATTTCCGGCAACCCTCGCCACCGGTCTCGGGTTGGCGCACGCAAGGAACCTGCTGGAACCTGAAGGGGTTTCAATCGACCTCGAAAGTGCGCCGGGGAAAGGAACCAGGGTGACCCTCACCATCCCCTACAAAGACATCGACCGCCGTCACAGCAGTCTCTGATTCATCTTTACATTCTGTGAGAGCCAATCCTCAGGGGAATCCTTCATGGGCGCGCAAACCGAAAAACTGCCACAAGACAGCGAAAAGCTGCGACAATTTACCCGGTACCTTCTTGAGGATCTCCACGCCCTCGAACGGATGCTGTCCGACGGGAAGATCGAAGCGGACATTTCACGAATCGGTGCTGAGCAGGAACTGGTGATTGTCGGTTCGGACTGGCGGCCTTCACCCCGGGCGCTGGAAATGCTGGAGGAGCTGGAGCCGCATGGGTTTACTCCGGAACTGGCGTTGTTCAACCTGGAATTTCCGGTGGGACCGCTTCACTTCGAGGGGAAATGCCTGCAGGAGCTTGAGCTTGCGCTCTCGGAGAAGCTGACGATCGCACGCGAGGCGGCAAAACATCACGGCGTTCATGTCGGCATGTTCGGGATCCTCCCTTCCATCCGAAAGGCGGATCTCTCGATGGAGAACATGACACCCCGTGCCCGTTACCAGAAGCTGAACGATACGCTGATCAGGCAACGGGGCCGCAAGTACGATGTCCACATCAGGGGCACGGACGAGTTGGTCACATCCCACGACAACCTGATGCTGGAGGGGGCGAACACCAGCTTTCAGGTCCATTTTCAAGTGCCGCCTGAAGAGTTTGCTCTCCGATACAATATCGCCCAGGTTGCACTCGGACCGGTTCTCGCCGCGGCGGGAAACAGCGCCCTGCTCGGCCGCTACCGGCTCTGGCATGAAACACGGATCGCGCTCTTCCAGCAGTCGCTTGACACCCGCAGCGCACCGATCGAACGTCAACTGGAACCCCGTGTTAGTTTTGGAACACGTTGGGTGGACGAGAGCGTGCTGGAGCTTTTTCAGGAGGACATCGCCCGGTTCAAGGTGCTTTTCGCGCTGGAGAGTGTGGAAAATCCGGCGGAAGCGCTGGAGGCGGGACGGGTGCCTCAGCTCGAGGCGTTGCGCCTGCACACTGGAACCGTCTACCGCTGGAACCGTGCTGTCTATGGCATCATCGATGACCATCCGTCATTGCGCATCGAAAACCGTGCTCTGCCCGCGGGACCGACGATCATCGACGAAGTTGCCAATGCCGCCTTCTGGTTTGGCCTCATGGCGGGGTTGAAAGAGGAGATCGGCGATGTCCGCCCGGCGATGAAGTTCGAGGACGCCCGGGATAATTTCGCCAACGCCGCGATGCACGGACTGGAAGCGCAGATGACCTGGCTGGCCGGCGAACGCAAAAGCGCCCGCGAACTGATTCTGAACGACTTGCTGCCCCTCGCCTACCAGGGGTTGCGAAATTGGCAGATCGACGAAGAGGACACCTACAAGTACCTGGGAATCATCGAGGAAAGAGTTGAGTCGGGACAGACAGGAGCCGTCTGGCAGCTTCGTTCATTCGCTGAGATGACCGGGCATGGAACCCGCTGGGAGAAGGTTCACGCTCTCGTCGCCGCTTCCTTCGCCCGTCAAGCGACCGATCAGCCGGTGCACACATGGAAATTGGCAGACCTCAGCGAAGCCGGTGGATGGCAGAACAACTACGTCCGTGTGGAGCAGTTGATGGCGAGCGAGCTCTACACCGTCCACCCCGACGATCCTCTGGAGCTCGCCGCGAACGTGATGAAATGGCGGAGCGTACGCCATGTACTTGTCGAGGACGACCAACACCGCCTCGTCGGACTGATCACCTACCAGCATCTACTGAAATATTTCATCCAGGGAGGAAGCGGTGACGAAACGCCGAAGGCCGTGCGGGATGTGATGAGCATCGACCCCATCGTTGTCGCACCGGACATCTCTTCGCTCGATGCCATCACGCTGATGCGCCAGCAGGATGTCTCCTGCCTGCCCGTCGTAAAACATGGCAGGCTGGTGGGCATGATCACCAAGGACGATTTCATGAACATGGCCGGCTCACTGCTCCGCGACCGGCTCGAGCCACCCGCGTAGATAAGCATCCCCGCGGAAATTAAAAGGTACGTGTCCCCTTTTTAATTCCTCCGCCCATTTTGTCATCCCCGCGAAGGCGGGGGTCCAGTTGATGAATGATGATCAAACCTCTGGATTCCCGCTTTCCCGACGGATCGGGACAGGTCGTGGGAATGACAAGAGGGTGGTCAGGGCAGGGTGGTCCGACTTGCTTGCAGGTCGGGTTTCTTATCGTCAACGCCCCGCTTCCAACCTCAGGGCGAGCATTTCAGGCAGACCTGCGGCACGGATAGCGTTCATTGCTCCGGGAATGTTGTAGTCAACACCGATCAGTTTCGGTTGCATCGTTTCATCGTCCACGAGACACCAACGTGCACGCGGATTTCCATCTCGTGGCTGCCCCACCGATCCGACGTTCACAAGCACCCGATCATGCACGCGGTAGATTTCGGCGCGGTGGCTGTGCCCGATGAAAACCATGCGTGCATCCACACCTTCCAGTGCGCGTTCAGCGGAATATTGGCTGTCGATGTATTCCCAGTTTTCGGGTTCCAGCGGGGATGCGTGTACAAAAAACAACTCTCCGTCCCGGCAGGTCAGGGGCAATCCGTCCAGCCATTGGATCTCCTCGCTTCCGAGCTTCTCTCGAGTCCAGAGCGCCGCTTCACGGGCATACGGGTTGAACCACTGGAGGGACTGCCGCCCGCAGACTCCCCAGTCGTGGTTTCCCGCGAGGATGATCTCGCACCTTTGGCGGACGAGGGCGATGCATTCGGAGGGGTGTGCGCCGTACCCGACAATGTCGCCGAGACAGACAATCTGGTCGGGAGAGTGCTGGTCAATGGAGTTGAAAGTCGCGGTCAGCGCGTGCAGGTTGCCATGAACGTCGGAGAGAACGGCGCGGCGCACGGTCACGTCTCCGAGGAATCGCCGGCTTGTCCGGTCTTCTTCCCGGAGCCCGTCTTCCCGGACGAGCCGTTTTTTTGGGATGCTTTCTTTTTGGAGGGTTCGCCGGGTGAGCCGTCTGGAGTCTCTTCACGCGAGGAGGCGCTTTTAATCTTGTGGATGAGTTGTTCGTTTTCTTCAAACAAAGCATCCAGCAGACCGTTGATAAAACGCCCCGACTGGTCGGTGCTGAACATCTTGGCGATTTCAATCGCCTCGTTGATCGTCACTTTCGGCGGGACGTCTTCGACATGGAAAAGTTCACAGAGAGCGATACGCAGAATCAGATGGTCGAGCAGGGCCATCCGCCCGATATCCCAGCGGTGGGATTTGCTCGAGATCATTTCGTCCATTTTGGCTTTGTGGCGGCAGGCGAGGGAGACAAGCCGCTGGGCAAAGGCGCAATGCCGTTTGTCGCCGCCCCGAACGAGGGAGTTGAACAGGGATGAAGGATCGTCGCCGGTCAGTTCAACCGCGTAGAGAACCTGCAGCGCGATCTGGCGTGCTTCATGACGGCTGGTGGCGCCCCGGATTTCCATCCCCACTCCCTAATTCAGTAAGGCGGCTCCTCCCAACGGGGAAGAGCCGCCGAGGAGAACAATCGTAGTTTACGCAATATCGACAAAGGTCAGCCACTTATGGCTGTCCTCCACGCCACCGTTAATGATCCCGAAAAACTTCTCCTGCAACACCCGGGCGACCGGACCGCGATGACCCTTGCCGATCTTGATCTGGTCGATGGACCGGATCGGCGTCACCTCGCTGGCGGTGCCGCTGAAGAACACTTCGTCCGCGAGATAAAGCATTTCACGCGGTATCATGTGTTCCTTGATGGTGAAGCCCAGCTCCTGGGCGGTGGTGATCAGCGCATCGCGGGTGATGCCCGGCAGTACGCTGTTCCCGAGCGGGGGGGTGAAGATCAGGTCGCCGCCATTCCGGCCTTGTCCGTGGAACACAACGAATAGGTTCTCGCCGGAGCCTTCGGAAACGTAGCCGCTGGTGTCCAGCGCGATGCCCTCGACATACCCGTTCTTGATCGCCTCCATCTTGATCAACTGGCTGTTCATGTAGTTAGCGCCGGTTTTGGCGAGAGCCGGGAGGGTGTTCGGGGCGATGCGGTTCCATGAGGAAACGCAGACGTCCACACCTTTCTCCAACGCTTCGGGTCCCAGGTACTTGCCCCAGTTCCAGGTCATAATGATTGCGTCCACCGGGCAAGGCCGTGGGTCCACCCCAAGGCTGTTGTAGCCACGATAGATCACTGGCCGGATGTAGGCGGCTTTATCGCCGTTTGCTTTCAGCGTTTCGATGGTTGCATCGATCAACTGATCCACAGTGTACGTCAGGCGAAGATCTTTTTCGTCCTTGCGCCCTCCCAAAAGCATTTCGTCTGGCGTCATTCTGTAGATTTTTGCAGAATTGTAAAGCCGTTGGATGTGTTCTCGAAGACGGAAGACCGCACTTTTACCATCCGTCTCTTCCCGGTGGTACATCCGGATGCCTTCGAACACAGAGGTGCCATAGTGAACCACATGAGCACCGACATGGATTGTGGCGTCCTTCCAATCCACCAGTTTGCCGTTCATCCAGATCTTGCCGCGTCCGTCAAAACCCATCTGTCGTCCCCCTTTCGAGGTCGCTTGACGCTTGGGAAATCTTGTGTCCCGTTCACACTGCTTTAGTCCCGCAAAGTTCCGGCGCCTGATTCACGCCCGAACATCGAGCAGAACATATCCTTAACCGACTTTGCTGTCCTTGTAGAGATCACGAGCAATGACAATGCGTTGAATTTCGTTTGTGCCTTCGTAAATCTCGGTGATCTTTGCGTCACGAAGCATCCGCTCCACCGGATAGTCCTTTGTGTAACCGTACCCGCCATGAATTTGCACCGCTTCCAGGGCACAGTAGGTGGCGGTTTCCGAACAATACACCTTGGCCATTGCGGATTCCGAACTGAAATGAAGGCCCTGGTCTTTTTTCCACGCTGCCTGACGGAGAATCAGGCGAGCGGCGTGAATCCGTGTCGCCATGTCGGCCACCTTGTTGCGAATGGCCTGGAAGCTGGCGATCGGTTTGCCGAACTGTTCGCGTTCCTGGCTGTACTTCAGGGATGCCTCGAGTGCTCCCTGGGCAATGCCCACACCCTGGGCGGCGACTCCCAGCCGGCCGCTGTCGAGCGCGGTAAGCATCTGCTTAAAGCCGTCACCGTGGTTTCCGAGGAGATTGTCGTTGGGAATCCGTACATCTTCGAGGGTGATGCTGGTGGTGTCGGTGGCACGGATACCCATCTTGTTCTCGTGCTTTCCGACAGTCACCCCTGTTGTCTCGCGGGGAATGACGAAGGTGCTGGTACTCTTCGATCCGGCATTCGGATCCGTCACACAAACGAGCACGTAGATGTCGGCCGTGCTGCCGTTCGTGATGAAATTCTTCGAACCGTTAATCACCCACTCGTTGCCGTCCTTCACTGCCCGGGTCTTCATCGCTCCGGCGTCGGAACCGCTGCCCGGTTCGGTCAGGCAGAATGCGCCAAGCCATTCGCCCATCGCCAGTTTTCGCAGAAAAATTTCCTTGATGTAATCGTTGCCGAATTTTTCCAGGGGATAGCAGACCAACGAGTTGTTGACGCTGCAAATGATCTCCGTGGAAGGGTCGACGCGGGCAATTTCTTCGAGTGCGGTGACATAGGAAACGGTATCGAACCCGGCGCCGCCCCACTCTTCACCGACAATCATGCCCATGAAACCCAGTTCTGAGAGTTTTTTAACCTGTTCGAGGGGGAACTCGCTTTTTTCATCACGCTCGGCCACACCTGGGCGCAACTCCTTTTCGGCAAATTCTCGTGCTGTCTGGCGAACCATTTCCTGTTCTTCGGACAAACGGAAATCCATGGAGTCTCCCTGCTTGGCCCGCGGCGTCAAGGGATACCGTGCGGGCAGAGTTTTCGATTGTCAGAGGCCCATGCCAGCCCGGTTCAGGCGTAACAAAGGGCGATGAAATGTACGGTTCCAGGTATTTTCCGGCAAATCGCAAGGAGCCGTCCGGGTACCCCTGAATCCTTAGCAAGGAATCTGTTTTCTGGGGAGTTATGGCCACGCCCTCCGCAGACTCACAGAGTAATTAGGAAATGCACAGGGGGAGGTGTCAATTCCCTCACCAGCACCAAATAACCTACATTTCAAAATGGGGAGGGATACAGAATGGGTCCATGCTTGCACGCGCCGCCGACTGATGCAAAAAAATATCAACGGGTAAAGCGAACAGGAATTACTTTATACGTCGCTGCAGTCCTCTATACGCTCGTTTTTCACTCCCTCTCTCTTGCCGAATCTTCACCCGAACACGAATACCGCTTCTTCCATCTTACAATCCGTGAGGGACTTTCCCAAAGCACCATTCGCGCAGTACTTCAGGACTCCCGTGGCTTTCTCTGGATCGGCACCCAGGGGGGGCTGGACCGCTATGATGGCTATGAATTCACGCGTTACCGTTATGACCCGGAAGATTCGACCTCCATCTCCGACAACTCGATTCGTGCCCTCGCGGAGGATGGAATGGGATATATCTGGGTGGGAACGAACGGTGGAGGCGTTAACAGGATGGAACCCGCAACCGGGAAATTCCGTACCTACCGCCGAGATCCTGACCACCCCGACAAATCCATCCAGAATGACTTCATCCTCTCCATCCACGTCGCTCCCGACAGCACCGTCTGGGTAGGTACCCGCAATGGACTTGCGCGGTATGACCGCGCGCAGGACGTTTTTCGCCCCGTGGCCTTTTCGTGGGAAGATCAGGCGAAAACCAGCGCAGGAATCCTGGTCTCAGGGATGTCCGAGGATGGAGCTGGAGGCTATTGGCTTGGAACCTACGCGGGACTCTACCATTTCAACAGCCCGGATGACACTCTCTTGACATTTGTCCCGATGCCCACAGGCAGGTGGATACCCAACAGGGCCACGGTGCGCGGACTCTATCGTGATAGCGATGGAACCCTGTGGCTCGCCACGGAACAGGAGGGGCTTTTCCACTACAATTCCAAGGCAGGAAAGTGGACGGCTTACCATCATGACCCCAAAGATCCGGGAAGTCTTTCGAGCGACAGGGTGTGGGATATTCACCGTGACCGCAAGGGACGGCTCTGGGTTGCCACCAACGGCGGCCTCTCCGTTCAGGAGCCATCGAAAAAAGGGTTCACCGTTCTGCGCCACAAGGCGACGGATGCCGGGAGCCTTGGCTTCGACGAGGTGCATTGCATCACCGAAGACCGCGATGGCACGCTCTGGTTTGGAACCTTCGGGAACGGTCTGTCGGCTTACAACGACAACCGCTTTCCCTTCCTCAGCCTGCATGTCGATGGGAATTCTCCCGTATCCCTGACAAACAACCACGTCATGGCAATTACATCGGATCGCCTGGGCGGGATCTGGGTGGGGACGGACGGCGGCGGTGTCAACCGTTTCGAGATCACGGCCAAAGGGCTTGCGAACCATTCAGCCCCCTGGAAGGTCCCGACTCCGCCTGGAGACCGGGTCTGGTCGCTACTGGCAGACAGCAGGGGCAGGATCTGGATGGGAACCTTCGGTGAAGGGCTTGCGCGATTCGATCCGGCATCGGGGCAAACGAAGATTTGGCGCAGGACTCGGACCGATACTTCCGGCATCAACAACTATGTCGCGGATATCATGGAAGACCGGGATGGAACCATCTGGTTCGCGACTCTCGGAGATGAAATTGCCAGCTACAATGAAGCCACCGGAACGTTCCGCCATTATCGCCGGCGCTCCTCCGACCCCAACCTTCCCGTCAGCCCCACAGTACGTTGCATTTTTCAGGACGGAGCGGGGAGAATCTGGTACGGAAGCAATGACGGTCTCCACCTTCTTGATCCGGAGACGGGCGACGTAAAAACCTGGTCCAACATCCCCAGTGACCAATCCAGCCTCGCCCACAATGTCGTCCTTTGTATCTACGAAGATTCCAAGGGACGCCTCTGGGTTGGCACCCGCAGCGGTGGCTTGAACCTGATGGACCCCAAGACCGGAGTTTTTATCCATTACGGCCTCGCCCAGGGACTTCCCGACGACATGGTCTATGGAATCCTCGAGGACGGCAGTGGAACGCTCTGGATCAGCACGAACAAGGGACTCTGCCGATTCAATCCGGAAACGGACTCCGTGGTGAACTACACGGCGGAGGATGGACTTCAGGCAAACGAATTCAACCAGGGTGCGTTCTTCAAGGACAGCAATGGGGCCCTCTATTTCGGAGGAATCGGCGGCCTCACCTGGTTCAAACCGGACAGCATCCAGTCGGATGAACGCGTCCACCCCGTCGTGCTTACCAGGCTGATGGTGATGAATCGTTTGCTGCCGAACCAAAGGGAGGCATGGTCGCTGAACAACATCCGCCTCCCCTATGACCACAACGACCTGTCGCTCGAGTTTGCGGCGCTCAACTTTGTTAACCCCTACAGGAATCTCTACAGGTACACGCTCGAGGGATACGATCGGTTCTGGAATGAATCCGGCCATCGACGGTACGCCGCGTACACGAACATTCCTCCGGGGAAGTACGTCTTCCGCGTGCGCAGCAATGAAATCTGGGGTGGTACCGCCGTTAGCGAGGCGTCCCTCAACGTGGAAATCGTGCCGCCCTTCTGGAGAACACCGCTCTTTTTCCTCGCTGTGTCGGTGCTCTTGATCGGGTCGATCAGCGCAGGCATTCAATGGAGGGTGCGGTCGATCAGGTTATTCAGCCGGCACCTTCAGAGTCAGGTCCAGGAGAGAACCGAGCTGCTTGCGCGAAGCAACCATGAGTTGGAAACCAAAACACGCGAACTCGAGAAAATGAACCAGGAGCAGGGGGACCTGCTGGAGGAACGGAAAAAGCTGATCGGTGAACTGCAGGAAGCGCTGAAAGAGGTGAAGACCCTGTCGGGGCTTGTTCCCATCTGCGCCTCCTGCAAGAAAGTGCGTGACGACCAGGGCTACTGGAACCAGGTGGAAATCTGGATCGAAAAGCATTCCGAAGCCACCTTCACCCACGGCATCTGCCCGGAATGCAAGGAGAAGGCACTCAACGAGCTGCATGACAAGCTGGAACGCGAAAACGGCGAGGACGACCCTCCACCACAATCCTATTAAAGTTCTCGCCTCCCCGCCGCACATCGGGGTAGTCATCCTGAACGAAGTGAAGCTCTTTCGAAGCGAGCAACTGTAAGATTGCTGGCTCTTGTTCTGCATGTAGCCCGGCATCACCGCATGCCGGGAGAGAACAGCCCGGGACATTTTTTCCCAGGCTGAGCTATTCAACGTGTGCACTATTCGCGGGGCACCTGTCGCCCGGCATCACCGCATGCCGGGGTAGTCATCCTGAACGAAGTGAAGCTCTTTCGAAGCGAGCAACCGAAAGATTGCTGGCTCTTGTTCTGCATGTAGCCCGGCATTACCGCATGCCGGGAAAGGAGCTCAGAACACCCTCGGTTCCGGATTCTTCGGGTCTTTCGTATAGTCGTAGAACCCCATGCCCGTCTTGTTCCCGAGGTTGCCGGAGGCGACCATTTTCTTCAACAGCGGGCAGGGACGGTACTTGCTGTCGCCGAGCCCCTCGTGCAGCACCTGCATGATCGCCAGGCAGGTGTCCAGCCCGATCAGGTCACCGAGACGCAACGGGCCCATCGGGTGCGCCATCCCGAGGGTCATCACACCGTCGATCTCCGCGACGCCGCCCACTCCCTCCATCAGGCAGTACACCGCTTCGTTGATCATCGGCATCAGCACACGGTTGCTGACAAAACCGGGGTAGTCGTTGACCAGGATCGGCGTCTTGCCCATCGCCTTGGCCAGCTCGTCCACAACCGCGTAGGTGGCCTTGTCGGTCAGCAGGCCGTTGATCACCTCGACCAGTTTCATCATCGGCACCGGGTTCATGAAGTGCATCCCGATCACCTGCTCCGGCCGTTTCGTGTGCGCGGCGATCTCGGTGATGCTGATCGTGCTCGTGTTGCTGGCGAGGATCGTGGATTCCGGAGCGATGCCGTCCAGCTTTTCAAACAGCTCGAACTTGATCGGTTTGTTCTCGGTCGCTGCCTCGACGATGATCTCACGGTCCTTCAGTGCGTTCAGATCGGTGGTGAAAGCGATCTGCTTCACCGCCGCGTCCGCATCCTCCTGTGTGATCTTCTCCTTGGCGACCATCCGCCCGAGGTTCTTCTCGATCGTCGCTTTCGCTTTGTCGAGGAATTCCTGCTTGACGTCCACCGCGATCACATCGAGCCCGGTCTGTGCCGCCACCTGCGCGATCCCGTTCCCCATCGTCCCCACACCCACAACACCAAAGTGTTTAACGGCAGTCATGAGAATCTCCGCAATATGAGATAAGTTAACCTCGAAAACTTAATGCTTTGGATCAAGCCTTGAACATGGTTGTGCCCTTCGCTCGCTAGTGTAGCTCTCTTTACGATCAAGCGCAACCTTTGCTTCCAATGCTATGCTAAGTGATCTACTGACTACCATTGGGTGAACATAAAAAGAGAGGCTCAGCGAAACCCGGCGAGATCTGTCGATAATTTGGTCTATATATTTCGATATACCTCGAGGAGGAACTATGGCTGTTGATTACTACATTAAAAAAGTGTGCTATGGGGGTGGAACATCGATCAAAGAGGTAAATACGACCATAGCGCTTTCCGGGGATCCGGTGACAAAAAAGGATCGAGAGACCGTCGTTAAGGACATTGACAAGAACAGCAAAACTATTCACACTGCAACAAAGAATAAAAATGGAGTGTGGGGGGACGGAGATAAGGTTGGTACAGTTACTGTGGATAAAGCCAAGTATCTCAGAACGGACGGCAACAGCATCGCCAAGGACAATTTAGGTGAATTGCCGACTTATACGGACTGCAAATAACGCATGTGAACCAGCCCGGTCAGTTTATTGAGGTTAGGAATAAGCCCTATTGGATTAACTAACGGGGTTTTGAATGATCTAATGCAGGTGCGACCTCCGCGCCCGACTTGAGCGTATGTCTCGGTGGCGGCTCTTGCGGACCTGTAACCCTAACCTCAGGGCATGGTTTCCACCTGCGCTATACCCCACAAAGAAGATCTGTACTTCTGTTGGTTAGTCCAGCGGAGCGTTATTCCTATATTGATCTATAATCCCTGAAAAGCAGAAATCCAACAGTGAGGACTAAGATGGTTATCGTGCTTACTCTCATGGGAATTGTCGCTCTGGTCTTAGGGGTGTTGATGATGATAGCCGCTTTATCTGGGGCAACGGCTGAATCGCTCGAAGCAATAGTGTTATTGGTCGGAGGATGGATCCTTCTGGGGATGGGGACTATGATAGACATTCTCAAGATGAATCTTAAGATTCTTCGTCACCAGCAAGAGGGTGTATCAGCAAAGGATAACGTCTGATTTTTTCAACACTATCCTGAAAGGTTTGGGTTATGTGCCCCTGTTTGCTCGCCAAACAGGGTTTATTCTAATCTGTTCTGCGTTTATCGGAGGGTGGCTCTACCCTTCAGGGTATGACATAGACTGTAACGGTCTAGTCATATCGTCTGGTATTCATGTACTTCAACGAATCTCTATTGATCATTTTAACGATAGCCCATTGTCTCTGCTAAAGCCCTAAGATCTAGCGTCGCTTCAGAGTGGTCTTCTCCATTTCCAATAAGAGTAAGATATGCAGCTGCCCATTCAGCATATGAAGGTTCAGGATAATTATCGGATGACTGTATGATTCTGTTGGTGTCGTTCATTATTGTCTTAATGCTCAGCGTAATACCATGTATACTGCTCAGGCGATTCCGGGTATTAACAACCATATCTGCAATCGTGGTTTCTGTTTCAGCATATTTGTCTCCAAGTTCATTTAATAGGTAACGGTAGGTAGTAACCCGATCATCACTATCTTTCAGAACATATCCGACATCAAGGGAAGCGAGTTTTGTAGCAGTACTCTGTGCAAGGACGCTACTGCTCACACACAATAGGAGTACTGCGATTATCGTAGTGCGTACCATAGTGCACCTCCCGACAAATAAGCCTCCTATTCGAATGATGGGTCGATAGTTTTCAATGGATAAGCCTGTTAAAGCATATAGTACATTATTGGTTCTCGGTACACATCTCGGATAGAGATTAGCTAAACCCTGTTTCCTTTCTATA
>JAZDLX010000011.1:0-13198 GCA_043801585.1 bacterium
CGCCCGCTTTGGCATCAGCATGGATATTTTACGGAAGTTGAACACGGCTCTCAAGGATGGGGTTTTCAACGGACAGCTGCCTCTTCCACCGCACTACCCCTTAAGAGTCCCGAAAGGGACCGGCTATTATCTTGCAGCCACTGTTGGTTCTTTCGAGCCGAAAACCGATAAGTGAAAAGATAAAATGGCGCTTTTCATTTTTTCTGGGACACCTCTTCACATATCGCCGCGCGGTCCGTCCTGATCTGGATCCACCAGATGATGTAAAAGAGGAGGCTGACAAATCCCAGGAAGCCGATGATTATGAAGATCAGTCTCCAGACCATCGTCCTGTCCGGTGCCTCGGATTTGAGCCAGTTTGCAGTGATATTTTTTAAGCCTGTCTTGCTTGATTTTTCGGCGACTTTCGCCTGGCTTTCCTTTTTTTCCGCCGGGCTGGATTCTTTTTTAGCCTGGGATTCCATGCCCATGCTTTCTGATGTGGTCTCAGGGGCGACGGAATTGACGACATTCATTCTTGCCAACGAAGCGACCTGTTCTTTCATCTGGGACATGAGGCTCAAATTCTCTATGTAGGCCTCGAGCTTGCTTTCGATCGGCTGGCCTTCCATCTTGGCTGTGTTTTCGGCGATCTGCCTCGCCAGTTCATCCACCTGCTTCTTCATCAGCACCGCCGATACTTGAAACTGTGTCCCTTCCAGACCCTGGGCAAAACCGGCCGCCTTTACCTCCAGTTTCTGAATCTTTTCGGGTTCCACGCGCCAGAGGTCCTTCAAGATGATCTTGTAGGTCTTGGTTTCACCCGGCGCAAGCGCCACGGCATCCTTAAATAGATAGAGGATGCCGCGACCGGGATCATTGCGAACCTCAAGACCTTCGGAATTGAGCACGTCCTTTACCTTGACTTCCCTCGGAAGATAATAGCTCACGGGCAACAGCGCCTTTTCTGTTTCCGAAGGATTTTTGACAAGTATTTTGAGAGTGATTGCCTGGATCTTGTCAGCCGGGAGGCCTTTCCCCGCTATTTCATCTTCTTCCGCTTCGATCATGGCTTTATCCATTGGTATCTTGTCCGACGACAGCTTTTCCAGAAAGCGGATGTTCTTCCTGGCCTCGCCCAACGTGCCCAGATTCTCGCGATAGATTTCGATATGTCTCGAAGGGTTCACGAGTTCCTCTTGGCTTGTCAGAATATGGTCCAGACTGGATTCGACGCTGTCTCCGATCTGTTTCGCCGTCCCCGCGTAACTCGAATTGCTGAGCACCTTGAGAAGCGATGGCAAATAACCCTTCTGGAACTGGATGTCCTTCTCTGGGATCTTCCAGACATCATTCATGCGGACCTCTATCTTCTTCTCCTCTCCGGGCTTGAGCTGGAGTTCACCCACGACCTTGTAGAGCTTTTGTTCCGTGTCATACACGACGCTTAAGCCCTCGCTCAATCCGATGACGTCCTTCTTGCCGGCTTCGTGCGGAAGCGGCAGTTCCACCGGGACCTTCTGCTTCTCACCTTCAGAGGGGTTGACGACCATGGCCCTCAGAATAACGCTCCCTGATGCGGCCGTCCGCGCAACGCCCATGAGTGAAAGGAGAAGAAAAACGAACAGGCACCGTTTCATTGAAATTTATCCTCCGGTTTCAAACCAGGACTTGATTACCGGCCGCGTTGTTTGCTGCCGTACGAGGACGTTGATGACATCCAGGAGCGCCTTCACCTGGTTCATATCGTTCTGCAGAGACTGGACCTCCTGCGATTGCGCTGGAGATTCTGGAAGGACAGCCTTTCCATCCTTTCCTCTCAAGCCGCTCAACTCGGAGATCGTCGATTTGAGTTCTGCCGACAGGCCTTCTCCGCTGCTGTTGGTTTTGGATGCCATCTCCGATATTCGAGCATCGACGGAACGGAGCTGGGAGAGCACGCTTCCAATCATTTGATCGGCAATCTTCCCGCCAAATTGCCCGGACATGAGGATCGCCCTGATATCCAGGGCCGCGGAAGCCGCATTCTGGGCGTTAGTATTGGCGTTCAGCGCAAAGCTCGACGCATTCGATGCGTCCGTGCCGATGGTGGTAAGGCCGGCTGTTATTGCAGTCACCGCTCCATTGAGGGTCGCAAGGCCTGAGACTACGGAATCAAGCTTGCCAGAATCCGCGCCGCCGCCTGCCGTGCCGCCGCCACCTGTTTCGCCGCCGCCGGCTGTTGTGCCCGTCGTGCCGCCGCCGCCGGCCCCGCCTGCGCCGCCACCAGTGCTCGACTGAAGCCTAGCCACCTTTGTCCCCACATCGGTAAGCATGCTCTTTAAGGACAGCAGATCCGCATAGACCGACGTGGTCGCGCTCGGGGAACCCAGTTTCTGCACGATCGTGTCTTCTGTGTCCTGAACGGCTGTTTGGAGATCGCTGGAGGCGCCGGCAACCGTCGCCACCACCGTGGCTTTGCTGGCATCCACGACGTCGCTGATATCCTGGGCCTTGCTATCCAGGGCCTGCGTGACCTGGGTTGTTCGCGCGAGCAACTCATCCTTCAATTCTCCCGTCTTTGTGGTCATGTGGGTCTTCACGTTTTCTTCGGTCTCCTTCACGGCCGAGGAGATCCCGGTGGCTGCCGCCTCAACCTGATCGGCCGAGTCCTGCATTGCAGAGATGCTCGCCGTAACTGCGCTTGCGGCAGTCCCAAGGCTTGTAACCTGCGTGCTGATGTTGCTCGCCGCATTGGTCAGGCTCGCGACCGCCGGGGCCATCTGGCCGGAGATGGTGTTCAACTGCCCGACCGCGGTGTTGATGGCTCCAACGCTTGACTGGACGGTCGACTTCACTTCGACCGTCTTGTTATAGGCGTTGGTGACCTGGTCGTAGATGGATTGCGCCGATTGGTTTCCCCACTTCTGATGGAGATATTCGGTCAGTCCGAATAACGTATCGGCGTCAGGGTTATCCCCGGGGTTGCCAAATGCGCCCAGGAGACCATCGAGTTGGGACTTCAGCGTCTCGGCGTCCGTTGTTCCCCACTTGCTCAAGATCGAATCCACGTTATTGCTGAGGGTCGTCTGAACGAATGTTTCGAGGGAGGCAAGTTTGTTATAAATCGTAACGTCATTTTCGAGCCTCACGCTGAGCACCATGCTGTCGGTGGTGTTCTTGACCGATTCGGAACAGATGATCGTCCAATCGCCCAGGTTCCATGCCGGATTCGTGAAGAGGGCATATTCGTAAATTCCACTCCCTCCGACCGGCGTCATCGCCGCCTGATCCACCCTGAGGAGGTTGTTGCCGTCATAGACGTCTATCTTGGGGGCCAGCTCTGCCGCCGTCCGATACCGGATCATCAGCGTTCGCCCGGTCGTGGCGGCATTCTCTCGATTGAGTATCTGGGCATGGAACTCGGTCTTTATCGACGCGTCCATCTCGGTCAGTTTGTCCGGTATCGTCGTGGAGGTGTCCTCCAGGATGGCGGTGACGTCCGTCTGGAGATCGCCCAGCAACCCGGGGAGCACGGTCCCCGTATCCGTCTTGATGCTGTCGACAACACCTTTCACGCCGGCGATATCGTTTTTGAGTTCATCCCTGGCTGCATCGATCTGATCGCCCAGGTTGGAGGCCCCTCCAGCGAGCGTGCCAGTGCCCAGATTGGTTCCCGACGCCACCAGCATCCGGCTATCCAGCAGATCCATGCCTTCATAGGTCTTGCCGGAATTGGCGGTGACGACGGTCGCCACGCGATAGGTGGTGGCCGGTAGCATGTTGTTTTCGGCGTCCTTGAAGAGCCAAGTCATGCGGAAAACTCCCGCCGCGGGCGTGTCGGAAACAAGCGGCATATTGGCCACTGTCACATTGGTGCCGGCATCCGAGATGGTGACCGTCGCGTCTGAAACCGCAGAGGAGAGCTTCCCATCGATGGTAAGCCATGTGTCAATTTTGAAGTTCTTGTTCAGAGGATCGTATGTAAACTGGCTGCGGGACTGGCCTGTGCCGCTTCCGCTTCCGCCGCCGCCGCCGCCGCCGCCCGACTGGCCCACCAATGCCCTGGCATCCAGCTGGGTCGGGTTAGTCAGAGTCGTTCCCGAGATCATCGTCACAGAAGTGACCACCTTGTAGGTCTTGGCAGGCAATGCATTTCCTGCGCCGTCTACAAAGACCCAGCTCTGGCGGACGACGCCTCTTTCATCCGGTCCTTTCGGACAGGCCGCCCTGACCTCCGCTGAGTGCGGATGATTCGCATGATCTTCAGCGCACGTTGCGGTAAGAGAGGCCACCAAAGTATCGGCCCCGGTGCCCGAATTAAAGTCGTATATGTCGACCTTTCCTACGGTGACAGACGGGAACGGCTGGCCGTCGCGCTCAAGCCATGAGTCGATGGTGAAGGCATTGGCTTCAGGGTCATAGGAGAACGAACTCTTCGCCAGGTTCGAGTGGATGATCGTGGATTCCATGAAGACCAGGAACTCCATATCCACATCTGTGCACCAGCTGTCGAACATCGGGTCGAAAGCGGGGTTCGGCGACCCATCATCGAGCAACTTCGGCTGGCCCTTATCGTCATAACAACGCCCGTTGGAGTTGGAGCTGATGACCTGTGTAAAGTAACCAGGGCGGTCCCATGTCATTTTCTGGGAAAGATTGCCGACTCCCATCTGGTTTAAGTAGCTGTTTGGAACGGAGAGTCTGAAGGGCGACTGGGCGCCGGTGTCCGACCATACACCGACCTTATTGCCGTTAGGATCGGTGAAATTCAAGAGCCCTTCAAGGTTCCCCAGATCGTTTCCTAACTGGAGATCTCTCAAATTCCACCGGACCTTCCAGTAATCCACGTCGAATGTGGCATCGGAATCGTCGGAAGAGGCAGGATGTCCTCCTCCAACGTTATCGGAAACCACGGCCTTCTCGGCCACCGGAAGCCTCATGAATTTCTGGTTTGTAATGTCCGGATCGATCGTCGGGAGATCGGCCACTTCCCAGGGATAACAACCGGTCGCCCCTTGCGGGACCGTGCAGGAAACCGTCGCCCCATAGGCGGCGGTTATGCTGTTGGCGCCGTCCACCAGGCCCGTGACGATCGTCCCCGCCTTGGCTCCCGCGTACTCCAGCTTGATATTGCCGACCGTAGAGCGGATGCTGGTCGCCGGGTTGATGGTGGTCCAGGCGATATCCTTGATCTGTCGTGATATCCACCGCTCTCCTCCGTTCGGCGACTTTACTTCAAAGTATGCCTTGACGTTGAAGGCGGTCTCCCACTTCACGTTGGCGTCGCCAGGATCGCTCACGCGGATCTTGGCCGCAGTGGATATGGCGTCTGGAACGTTCCACGAGATGCTTCCACCGCCATCCGCCTGTCCATCCCTGTTAGGACTGTTCGCGGCGTCGTCGTCGATCAGGACCGTATCGCTGAAGTCGCCCAGTTGCGAGAACTCTACTTTGATGGCGGTGAGCTGGCCTGTGGTGTCCCATGAAATCGTTTTCTGGTCGCCTGCCCTCCATGTTTCTTCGGAGGCCGGGCTGGTTATCGAGAGCGAACCCTGGATGGCGAATGGGTCGCCCGAATCATCGCTGGACGCCGGATGGCTGGAATCGGTGTCTGTGATCAGAATCTTGGCGTCACCGGAAGGCGTATCCGGCACCGTCCAGCTATAACAACCGGTGGCGCCCTGCGGGACCTCGCATCCGCCGTTCGAACCGTTGGAGACATTCGCGACGAGGTTCCAGGTCGGAGTTTCATCCGAGGCGTCCGTGGAGTAATCGATCCTCAAAGTTTCGAGCGTCGAGGCGGTGCTGGTCGCGGGATTGACGGTCGTCCAGCTGATCATAGTCGGCGTCAAAATCTGCAACCACTCCCCTCCGTTCGGGGCCTTGACTTCCATATAGGCCTTGATCGTAAACGGGTTGTTGGAAGGATCCACCATGGGCGGATGGCCGGCGTCGGCATCCGAGACCCTGACCTTCACCGTGTTATCCGTAATCGCGTTCGGCACCGTCCAGAGATAGCAGCCGGTGTCGCCCTGCGGGATCGTGCAGGCCCCGGTCGCCCCGGCGTTTGCTGGAGTTGCGATAGTCACGGCATCCGTGAAGTTGCCCAGCTTCGAGTATTCCAGTTTCACATCCGTGACGTCTCCAACCGTCTTCCATGAAATGGTCTGCTGCGAACCGACCGCCCAATCCTCTCCGCCATTGGGATCGGTCAATGTCATATCGGAACGGATGTAGAATACTGCGTCGGATACGTCTTTTCCATCCGGATCGTTTACATCCATCACTCGAATCTTGGCCGTGGAGGATATATCGTCCGGGATCTCCCACTTGTAGCAGCCCTGCCCGTCAGGCGCCGTGCAGCCTCCGTTGTCCTCGTTCGATCCATTCACGGCATTGGTGTCGATGTCAGTCCAACTCGTGTCGTTCTTTGTGTAAGCGAGCTTCACGTACGCAACCGAGCCCGCCCTGTTCCAGGTGATGGTCTGGAGGCTTTCGACCGGCCATGACTCCGCCGAAGGCGTGCCGTTCGGCGCGGTGACCGTGAATCCGCCGACGATCCTGAAATCATCGTTCGAGAGATCGTTCGCCGCCGACACGCTCGGATCAGATATCCTCACCTTGACATTCTTGGTGGAAGGAGCAGATATCGCGTTGGGGATCGTCCAGACATAGCAGCCGCCGCCGTTCGGGCGATCGCAGTCTCCGGTCGCCCCCAGGTTGACCACGGTGCCGATGGTGGTCTTCTGGCTCTCGTCGGCAAAGCCATTGGTGGAGTATTCGAGTTTCACGTTGGTCAGGTTTCCAACCGTCGTCCACGAAATCACCTGTCCGGACCCCACGGGCCAGATTTCGTTCCCGGTGTTGGGGGTTGCCACCGTGATGACCGCGCGGATCTTGAACTCAACCGACTCGTCTTTTGAAACGGAGTCGTTGGCATCCGAGACCCTGATCATGGCTGTTTCCGAGACGCCCGCTTCGGCCACCTGCCAGGCATAACAACCCTCGCCGGCCACGGCGGCACAGTCGCCGTCTGCGCCGTCGTTCGCGATGGTGTTGGATCCGTTGTTCGCGGACGGATTGATCTCGACCGTCTGCTGTTCATCCGCAAAGCTATTGGTGGAGTACTCGATCTTGACGTTGTTGACCGAGCCCCGCTTCTGCCATTGAATTGTCTTTAAGAGGCCGGCTTTCCAAACTTCTGCGCCAGGGCTCGTGACCGTGAACGCGGCCCGGGCCGTGAATTCGTGATCGGAGACGTCGATGACGTTCGAATCGTTGAGGAGGATGATCTTCACGCCCATCAGGTTGCTGACCGCATCGCTCACGTTCCATGGGTAACAGCCGCCGCCCTCTGGAGGAGTGCACCCGCTGTTTGCTCCGTTCGTGAGCGCTGTGGCGATCAGGTAAGGATAACTATCAGACCCATTGTTCACCGAGTACCTTAGTTCAACGTTTCCGCTCATCGCGCCGGTCGTGCCATCCTTGTGCCATGTGATCGCATGCGGGCTCTGGACCTCCCAATCCTCGCGCGTTAGGGGTCCTGCTCCATCCGGATCTCCGTTGGGCGACAGGATCGTCAGTTTCCCGCGGATGGCGAATGGGTTGGTCGAGACACCGGTCGTGGCTGTGTCGCCCGTGAGGATTATCTTTATCTTCACGTTGTTGCTGATGTTGTCCGGGATCTCCCATGTGCACAATCCGTCTGATGCAAGGCGGGCGCCCTCCTCACAGACGACCTAATAGGGATAATTGTCCGACCCGCCGTTGATGGTATACCAGAGGGTCACGGCGCCGGCCATCGGCCCTGTCGAACCAAAGGGCGTCCATGTGATCTCTGTCTCGCCGTTGACCTCGAAGAAGGTGTTGGGGTTCGAGCCTGGTTCATTCATCACCAGCCTTCCACGGACCGGGAAGTCGGCGGAGACGGCCTCGGTCAGCGGGTGATCCGCATTTGCGTCTTTTGCCTTTACGTAGGTATTCGGTGAAAGAGCCGCGCCTGGAACGTTCCATGTGTTGTAAGCGGTGCCTGTGACGGGTCCCGTGGTGGTGATCAATGTCCAATCGCTTCCATTGATCGAGTAATAGAGGTCCACGGAGCTGATCGTGGAGCTCTTGGTCCATTCAATCGGCGGCGTGTCACTGACCTCGTAAGCCGTGAGCCCATCCGGCTTCGTCACTGCAAGTTTTCCTTTGATGCCGAAGGAGGTGGAGACCGCCTGGCTTGCCGGGTTGCTCAAATTGGCGTCCTTGACCTTCAAGGTGACGGTCGCCCCGATGGCCTCCGGCGGCACTGTCCAATCGACGCTGGAGACGGCAAGATTGCTGGCAATGAGCGTGTCTGCCCCGCCCACCGTGTAGTAGAGGTGGACCTCCGGCATGTTGCCGTTTTTCGACCATGCAATCGGAACTTCATCATCCACCGTGATCACGCCGCTGGGGGCGGTGGTGAATGCAAGAATTCCCTTCATATCGAAGAGGTTCGAACTCACCTCGTTGGGGGCATGATTGACAAGGTCTGCATCCTTCACTTTCAGCAGCACGTTCTTGCCGACCATGGCGGCCAGGGCATTGAAGTTGTAGCTGGTGGTTGGAGCCACGATCGGAGAGCTGTTGATCTTGACGTCATCGCCTGCTCCGATCTTATAGAAGACGTTGATATCGGTGATGTTGCCCGACACGCCCCAGCCGATCACAACAGCATCGTTCGAGGCGAAGGTTTGTCCTGAAGTGACCGCATCACCGTCGATCGTGAAACTGTCGATGGTGATTGTCCCCTTCACGTGGAAGAGGGTGGAGGCAGACGACTCGGTGGCGGGATGACCGCTCGTGTTGGCGTCTTTAACCTTCAGGACCACGTTCCTGCCCAGCATGCCATCGGGAACATTGAAGCCGTAGGTTGTTCCGTTGATGGCGCTGGTGTTGAGTTTAAGATCGGAGCCGCCGTTTATCGAATAGTAGACGTCAAAGGAGGCGATATTTCCAGTATAGGCCCATTGGATCGAGACCGGATCGTTCACGCTCAAGGTCGTCCCTGCGGTTGCCACCGGCTGGGTCGTGATCGCGATCGTCCCCTTCATATCGAAGGCGCTGGATGGGGAAGACACGACGATAGGATGGCTGACGTCGGCATCCTTCACCTTCAGGACGATATTCTTTCCGGTCATGGCGGCGGGCGCTGTGAAGGTGTGACTGTTCGTCCCCTCGATGGGCGTGCCGTTCACCAGCTGGTCGGCGCCGCCGTCGATCGAATACAGGACATTGAACTTCGTGATGCCGCTCGGATTCCAACCGACCACCACCGTATTCCCGGTTATGAAGGTCTGCCCGCTGGTGACCGCCTGGCCATCGACCGTGAGACTTGTGATCGCCAGGGTTCCGCTGATATCCATCGAGTTCGAAAGCGCCGTGGCCGTCGTCGGATGGTCGGCGTTCGCGTCATACGCCTTGAGGGTCACTCCGGTGCCGGTCATCTCCGGAAGCAGATTGAAACTGATCGGCAGCTGGCTCGAAGCGATCGCCGAACCGTCGCCGTTGTGGTTGATGTAGGTCTCGGCCCCGGCGATCACATAATAGAGATGATACGTATTGACCGACGCCGCGTTCGAGCTCCAGTTCATCGAGATCTCATCCCCAACCACCTTCGCCGTGTGGTCGGCCCCGACGGGTTGAGTCGTGACCGTGAGCGCGGCCTTCACGTTGAAGGCGTTCGACGCCGGCGGGGAGAGGGCCTGCGGATGGTTCGTCGTGTCCGCGTCCTTCACGATGACGGTGAGGCTCTTTCCGACCATGGCGCTTGCCAGGGCGAACGTGCAGCTGTTGGCCGCGATGTTCGAGCAGCCGGAGACAGCGTTCTCCGAGCCCGAGCCGATCTTGTAGACCACGTCGAAGTTCGTGAGGCCGACGTCGCTCCACTCGATCGTCCGGTTCGCGCCGCCTATGGTCAGAGTCTCATCCGCGCTGGCCGGCTGCGCCGTGATCGCGATCGTGCCGCTGATATTCATCGAGTTCGAGGCGGCAGAGGACGAGACAGGATGCGCCGGATCATAATCCTTCACCTTGAGCCTCACGGTCTTTCCGACCATCGTGTCCACAATGCCGAACGTGCAGGATGCTGTCGCCGAGGGCACGTCGTTGCAGGCGGCGATCAGGGTGTCCGACCCGCCGTTGATCGAATAGAAGACGTCATATTTCACGATACCCGACGGCCCGCTCCACGCGATAGAGACAGCGTCTCCAGCGCTCTTCGCGGTGTCATCGGCGGGAACCGGCTGGGTCGTGAGCGTTATCGCTCCGCTGATATCCATCGAGTTTGAAAGCGCCGAGACCGTGCTCGGATGGTCCGTGTTCGCGTCATACGCCCTCAGGCTCACTGCGGTGCCGACCATATCCGGAAGCAGAGTAAGGGTGATCGGCAGTTGGTTCGAAGCGATCGCCGTGCCGTCGCCGTTGTAGTTGATGTAGGTCTCCGCTCCGCCGATCACATAATACAGATGATACGTATTGACCGACGCCGCGTTCGAGCTCCAGTTCATCGAGACCTGGTCCCCAACCAGCTTCGCCGTGTTGTTGCCCGGGGCGGGCTGCGTCGTGATCGTGAGCGCGCCCTTCACGTTGAAGACGTTCGAAACAAGAGGACTCTGCACCTGCGGATGGATCGCTGTGTCGGCATCCTTCACGATAACAGTGAGATTCTTGCCGACCATGGCGTTTGCCAGGGCGAACGTGCAGCTGTTGGCCGCGAGGTTCGAGCAGCCGCTGACGGCGTTCTCCGAGCCCGACCCGATCTTGTAGAACACGTCGAAGTTCGTGAGGCCGACGTCGGTCCACTCTATCGTCCGGTCCGCTCCGCCGATCGTCAATGTTTCATTCGCATTCGCCGGCTGGGCAAGTATCGCGATCGTTCCGCTCACATCCATCGAGTTCGAGGCGGCAGAAGCGGTGACCGGATTGCTCATATTCGCGTCTTTCAACTTCAGGCGGACGTTCTGCCCCACCATTTCGGGCAGGATGCCCGTCGGGAAGGTGTAGGGAGAGGTGGTGATCGGGCTGGAGTTGATCTTGACCTCCGACCCGCCGTCGATCGAGTAGAAGAGGTCGTACTGGGTGATGTTGCCGGTTGTGCCCCAGCCGATCGAGAGCGGATCACCAGCGCTCTTCGCGGTGTCGTCCGCGGGCGCCGGTTGTGATGTGATCGAGAGCGTTCCGCTGATATCCATCGAGTTCGAAAGCGCCGTGGCCGTAGTCGGATGGTTCGCATTCGAGTCATACGCCTTGAGGCTCACTCCGGTGCCGACCATATCAGAAAGCAGATTGAAGCTGATCGGGAGTTGGTTCGAAGCGATCGCCGAACCGTCGCCGTTGTAATTGATGTAGGTCTCCGCCCCGCCGAGCACATAATACAGATGGTACGTATTGACCGACGCGGCGTTCGAGCTCCAGTTCATTGACACCTGGTTGCCCACCACCTTCGGAGTGTTGTCGCCCGGGGCAGGCTGGGTCGTGATCGTGAGCGCGCCCTTCACGTCGAAGGCGTTCGAAGAGGGCGGAGAGGCCACCTGGGGATGGTTCGTCGTGTCCGCGTCCTTCACGATGACGGTGACGCTCTTGCCGACCATGCCGCTTGCCAGGGCGAACGTGCAGCTGTTGGCCGCGAGGTTCGAGCAGCCGCTTACGGCGTTCTCCGAGCCCGAGCCGATCTTGTAGACCACGTCAAAGTTCGTGAGGCCGACGTCGCTCCACTCGATCGTCCGGTTCGCCCCGCCGATCGTCAATAGCTCGGCCGCGCTGGCAGGCTGGCTCGTGATCGCGATCGTTCCGCTGATGTTCATCGAGTTCGAGGCGGCAGAAACTGAAGCCGGATGCGCCGGATCATAATCCTTCACCTTGAGCCTCACGGTCTTCCCGACCATCGTATCCATGAGGCTGAACGTGCAGGATGATGTCGCCGCAAGAATGTCATTGCAGGCGGCGATCAGGGTGTCAGACCCGCCGTCGATCGAATAGAAGACGTCGTATTTCACGATGCCCGATGGCCCGCTCCACGCGATGGAGATAGCGTCTCCAGCGTCCTTCGCGGTGTCGTCGGCGGGCGCCGGCTGGGTCGTGAGCGTTATCGCCCCGCTGATATCCATCGAGTTCGAAAGCGCGGAGACCGTCGTCGGATGATCCGCGTTCGCGTCATACACCTTGAGGCTCACTCCGGTTCCGACCATCGCAGGAAGCAGCGTGAGGCTGATCGGAAGGTCGGCATCGGTGATAGCCGCGCTGCCGCCTTTGTAGTCGATGTAGGTCTCCGCTCCGCTGATCACATAGTAGAGATTGTAAGTGCTGACCGACGCGGCGTTCGCGCTCCAGTTCATCGGAACCACGTCCCCAACCACCTTCGCTGTGTTGTTGGCCCCGACCGGCTGGGTCGTGATCGTGAGCGCGCCCTTCACATTGAAGACGCTCGAAACCGGCGGGGAAAGGACCTGCGGATGCGTCGCTGTGTCGGCATCCTTCACGATGACAGTGAGGTTCTTGCCGACCATGCCGCTTGCCAGGGCGAACGTGCAGCTGCTGGCCGCAGTATTGCTGCAGCCGCTGACGGCGTTTTCGGAACCGGACCCGATCTTGTAAACCACGTCAAAGTGGGTGACTCCGGTGCCGGTCGACCACTCGATCGTCGGGCTCGCCCCGCCGATCGTCAATGTGTCGCCCGCGCCCGCTGGCTGGGCCGTGATCGCGATCGTTCCGCTCACATCCATCGAGTTCGAGGCGGAAGAGGAGATCGCCGGGTGGGTCAGGTCGGCGTCCTTTGTCTTCAGGCGGACGTTGTTGCCCACCATCGCGGGCAGAATGCTGAAGGCATAGGGAGAGGTTGTAAGCGTCGTGGCGTTGATCTTTACATCCGACCCGCCGTCGATCGAATAGAAGACGTCGAACTTGGTGATATTGCCGACGGCGCCCCAGCCGATCGAGATCGAATCCCCAACGCTCTTCGCGGTGTCGTCAGCGGGCGCCGGCTGTGATGTGATCGAAATCGTGCCGCTGATGTCCATCGAGTTTGAAAGCGCCGTTGCCGTTGCCGGATGATCGGCGTTCGAGTCATATGCCTTGAGGCTCACTCCGGTCCCCACCATTCCCTCAAGCAGATCGAAGCTGACAGGCAGCTGAGCCGCAAGGATCGCCGAACCGTCGCCGTTGTAGTTGATGTAGGTCTCCGCCCCGCTGATCACATAATAGAGATGATACG
>JAZDLX010000025.1:0-5387 GCA_043801585.1 bacterium
GTTTTCCCTCACCCCCAGCGATTGTTATATCGCTTTCTGATTCTTGTAGGTTATTACATCCTAAGAGTACTGTTAATAGTACTCCTGCAATAACAAGAAAATAGCTTCTCGTTTTGCCCTCTCACAGTAAGTAAATACAACCTTGAAAATTACTGACTAAAAGTATGATTAAAAGATTGTGTTGTCAATTCCACTTATTTAAATAATAAAGATTATAAAATCTGTACTCCAAGAGAACATATTATGATTATTATGTTGTATTATCAATTTAATTGGACAACCCTCTTCTTCAATTTTGTATAAGAAAATCCGCCGGGTAACAGCGGATTCTTGAACAGGAGAGAACCATACCGGGAAGAATCATTATTTCTTTGCGGCAAGCGCCTTACGCACTCCTTCGGCGTAGGCGGGATCCACCTTTTCAAAGTGGGCGATCTGACGGTCAATGATCTCCTGCGGAACACCCTCCATCGCCGCCGCAAGGTTGCTGAATAGCCGACCTTGCTGCTCGGGTGTCATCAACCGGAACAGATCGCCGGGCTGAGAGTAATCGTCGTTGCCTTCGCGGTGGTCGTAACGGTCGGCGTCGCCGTCGATTTTCAAAGGCGGTTCCTTGTACTTCGCATCCTCGACCGGACCGTCAAAGCTGTTCGGCTCGTAGTTGACCGACCCGCCGCTATTGCCGTCGGACCGCATCGCCCCGTCGCGGTGATAGGTGTTCGCCTCCGCGGCTTTCGGACGGTTGACGGGCAGGCTTTCGTAGTTGACTCCCAGACGGTAGCGGTGTGCATCGGCGTAGGAGAAGATCCGGAACTGGAGCATCTTGTCCGGGCTGTGGCTGATTCCGGGCACCATGTTCGCCGGGGAGAACGAGGCCTGCTCCACCTCGGCGAAGTAGTTCTCCGGGTTGCGGTTCAATTCGACGACGCCCACCTCGATCAACGGGTACTCACCGTGCGGCCAGACCTTGGTCAGGTCGAAGGGGTTGTAGGAGGTCTTCGACGCCTCCTCCTCCTGCATCACCTGGATCATGAACTTCCACTTCGGATAGCTGCCCTTCTCGATTGACGTAAACAGATCGCGCTGGTGGGTTTCACGGTCGCCGCCGATGAGCTTCGCCGCCTCTTCGTTCGTGTAATGAGCGTGCCCCTGCTGCGTCTTGAGATGGAACTTGACCCAGAAACGTTCGCCCTTGGCGTTGATGAAGCTGTAAGTGTGGCTGCCGTAACCGTTCATGTTGCGATAGGATTTCGGCAAACCGCGGTCCGAAAAGAGAATCGTCACCTGGTGCAAACTCTCCGGGGAGAGGGACCAGAAATCCCACATCGCGGTGTTGCTGCGGAGGTTTGACTTTGGGTCACGCTTCTGGGTGTGGATGAAGTCGGGAAACTTGTAGGGGTCACGGACGAAGAACACCGGAGTGTTGTTACCGACGAGATCCCAATTTCCCTCGTCGGTATAATACTTCATCGCAAAACCGCGCACGTCCCGCTCGGCGTCCGCCGCACCCCGCTCACCGGCAACAGTTGAAAAACGGAACAGACACTCCGTCTTCTTGCCCACCTTCGAGAAGATGGACGCCTTGGTGTACTTGGTGATATCGTTTGTCACCGTGAAAGTGCCGTACGCCCCCGATCCCTTGGCGTGCACCACGCGTTCTGGGATGCGCTCGCGGTTGAAATGGGCGTGCTTTTCGAAGAGCTGCCAATCCTGAACCAGTAGCGGTCCGCGCGGTCCGGCGGTCAGGGAATTCTGGTTGTCACCGACCGGGATGCCTGCGGAGGTTGTGAGTTGCTTCTTGCTCATGGTGTTCTCCCGTTGAGTTGTTTCGTTGTATTTTAGTATTGTTCTTTGTTTAGACTAAGTATAAACAACGGATAAAAAAAAGGAGAAAGCCCTCTTCATCCATTCTTCGTACGGCAACCACGCATCACCACCTGGTATTCATGAACGTCAAAACCATCCATCTCGCCCCGGGGTCTCACTTCGATCGCATCCCAGGGGATGTCGTAGATCTGTCCGGAATCCTCATCGATGAAATGGTGGTGTGCGGTGTTCATCGCGTCGAACACAACCGTCCCCTCCCTGAGCAGTTGGCGCTGGATCAACCCCTTCTCAACGAAAAGATTCAGGGTGTTGTACACGGTAGCGCGGGACATGGTTGGAAAGGAGTCCTTCACCTTTTCCCACACCGTGTCTGCGGAGGGATGCGCCTCCGTAGCGAGAATGAACTCAGCTACCGCAAGACGTTGCACTGTGGGCAGTATACCGTATTCACGCAGATGCCGGATCAGTTGCTTCATGGTGATTTAGAATAAGTCTAAATTAGGACAGAGTCAAGGGCGCCGTTCCAACCTGTCAATCCTTCGCGAGACCCACTGTTCTCCTATTTGATGAAGAAACCTCGAGATCGTTCAGGAAATAGTTTGCATTGCCCATCGGTGCGGTCTTCCCGGTACATTCCATAGCGAGATCATTTTTCAAGACGGGGGGGATATTCAGTGGCTGGATGGATGACCATCGGACCTCACCAGGACGGCATCGCGCAGATGGCGTTGGACCGATCCATGGCGGAGACAACCGCCAATGACGGTCTCACTCGTGTGCGTTTCTACCAGTTTCAGCCCCCCTGCCTTTCGCTGGGCTTCCATCAGAACCGTGGAGACATCGACGAAAGCGCTGTGATCAAGCATGGATGCACGGTGGCGATCCGTCCCACGGGAGGCCGTGCCGTGCTGCACAAAGGCGATTTCGTCTACAGCCTGGCCACACCCGACACCGGCCGTACAGCGGGGACAATGCTGCACACCGGGGTCTACAACCTGGTGAGCCTGGCGCTCGCGCGGGGACTGCGCGAACTGGGCGTTGAGCCGGACGGTGCGGCTCGTCATCTCACCGGCCCCCCTTCCGAAAACCTGCCGAAACTCTGTTTCGCTTCCACGACTCGCCACGAGATCACTGTTGGCGGCAAAAAACTGGTCGGCAGCGCCCAACGTCTTTACGCTGGCGTCGTGCTTCAGCACGGCAGCTTGCTGGTGACAAGGGAACACCTCGAGCTGATCCATCTGCTTGCGGGACTGGACCGGGAGCAACGCGCCCGGACAATGAAGGCGTTGGAAGCACGAACCGTCTGCCTCAGGGACCTGGGAATCACCGCGGACTTTGATCGGTTGGCGGGCTCCTTCCGCGATTCGTTCAGGGGAGTGTTTGATGGTTTAACCGAGGTTGACAACGCTACGATTGCCACTCCTCAGAGTGCGGTACATTCTTAGGTGAGCGTGGAGTCGGGACGGCCACTGGATACTCACAGTTTCCTTATTCCGGCGATTCCAGCGTTCCTTTCTGAATCAACTCCTCCGCCCGATAGGAGGAGCGGACCAGAGGTGCGCTGGCGACATGCGTGTACCCCATCGCCCGTGCCTCCTTGGCGTACATCTCGAACGTTTCCGGGGTCACGTACCGATCCACCGGCAGATGCGTCCGGCTCGGAGGCAGATACTGGCCGATGGTCATGGACGTCACTCCGACGGTGTGAACCTCGCGCAACGCCTCGAGCACTTCGTCGTCCGTTTCGCCCAGACCGACCATCAATCCTGACTTGATGACAACGCCGTTTCCCATTTCCACAGCGATCCGAAGGGTCTGCAATGACTGCTCCCAGCTTGCCCTCTTGTCCCGGGCAACAGGGGTCAACCGCTTGACCGTTTCGACATTGTGGGCAAAGATCTCCGGATGAGAGTCGAGCACGGTTCTGATGGCCTCCGACCGCGCCTGGAAATCAGGGGTCAACACTTCGACGCCGACGCCGGGATTGCGGCGTTTGATCCAGCGCACCGTTTCCGCAAAGTGTCCCGATCCAAGATCCGGGAGATCATCGCGATCCACGGAAGTAACCACGACAAATTTCACTCCCAGGGTGTGGACGGATTCCGCAACAGCTTTCGGCTCCCCGGGATCAGGCGGCAGCGGATGACCGGAGGTGACATCGCAGAAACGGCAATGACGTGTGCAGATGGCGCCAAGAATCAGGAAGGTGCAGACACCGCGGTTGTAGCATTCGCCCCTGTTCGGGCAGGACGACTCCTCACAGACCGTGTGCAGACCGTGTTCGCGCAGCAACCCCCGCACACGTTTCGCCTCGGGCGTCGTCTGCCATTTTGTCCGAATCCATTTCGGCTTGCCGGATGACCGTTCTTCGCTCACCTCTTCACTCCACTGAATATCCTAAGGTAGGTACCGTGAGGTTATTCGGAAAATAATTCGAAATTGATTTCCACACGAGGAGACGCCGCCCGGCAGGATTCGACCTCTGTGAATCGGTCCTTTGGGAATTCTGACTGGAAGTGAGAAAGTTGTGAAACAACGGGCATTCATACTACGGTATCGAGCTCACGTTGAAACCGTTCACCGCACTCAGGGCAAAGACCGTGAGAAAAATCCGCCTCGGAACCGTCATGCACCCACACCTCGAACTGAACCCACTCGTTACCCGCCTGAATCCTGTGACAGCTGGCGCACACCCGGTGAAAACCTTCCAGGTACCGGATTCGTTTCAGGAGGCCGCGTGTCAAGGTAACCACCAGCGCTCCGAGGACGAGCACGATCAGCGATTCAAAAATACTCTCGTGCCAGTTGATCGGAGTGACTGGGCCATGAAACAGGATTCGAGGGAGATCCAGAAGTTCATCCAACCACAGGAAGAGTAAAACGAGGCTGAATCCAACGATTTCAACGGCCATCAGAAGACGTGACATTTCACGGTGTGTCAGATGGTGATCGTTGTTCATAAATCCTCCGGCGTTCGCTTTCGTGGATAAGGTAACCAGAATGCAAACCCCGGACCTGCATTGCCCGAGTCCGGGTACGATGGCCTCCTGATGACAGGAACCCAGAGGCCCAGGATCGCCGAAGACGGGATGTCCGGAGGCTAATTCCTGTTGCCGATTTAGTACTCAGACCGTATCAGTAATTTTCGAGATGCAGATCATAGTCCTTCTTGCATTCCGGACAGGTCCCCGGAGTGAAATCGGCCTCCGATCCATCTTCCAGCCAATTCGCCAGAAGTTCCCACCCACCATTGTCCTGAACGCGGAGACAGGACGTGCACAGCACATGATGCCCCTCAAGATGCCGAATTCCGCCGAGCAGCTTCCTTGTCAACAGCACGACCGCTATCCCGAGAATCGCGACCAGCACAGTTTCCATCAGGCTTTCACCAAGGTTGACTGGGGTTTCCACAGTTCCGAAAAGGCGATGTGGCAGGTCAATGAGTTCATCCAGCCAGAGCATGACGAGAACGATGATAAAGCCTATGATCTCAAGGAGTTGAAGATAGCGACCGAGCTGACGATGAGTGATCTGAACGCTCATGGTCACACCCCCTTTCA
>JAZDLX010000043.1:0-3301 GCA_043801585.1 bacterium
CTGCCCGAGCAGATGTTCAAGATCGCCGGGCTCTCTCACTTGACCTCACGGTCATTGTCGCAAGTGGTCACTTCGCTGGTGGGAGAACCGGACATCCTTGAAATGGTCGAATCGACCGGCGACCCACGGCAGTCGTTGAAACTGCTCACCCAGATCCCCGGCGTCAACCACGCAATCGCCCTGCATATCCTGCAACACGCCTTCGGCTACCCGGACCTGCTGCTGGAGAGCACCCAACTGAAACGCGCGGTAAAACGGTTCTACACCCTTCCCGAAACGCCCGACATCCTGACCATCGAACGTCTTGCAGAACCCTACAAAGGCTGGCGGAGTTGGTGGTCTTACCTGCTGATCAACGCCCACCGGACGAGCGTGGTGGCATAGTATTTGGGGTGACAATGTGAATAACCTAACCTCTAAATCCATGGAAGACCTATCGCATGATTCCAAGTTACTTCTTGATGCATTAAATAGAGAAGATGATCTTGCTTGTGTTTTAATTGCTACAAGTTATATTGACAAAATCTTAATAAAGCTTCTGAAATCATGTTTCCTTAAAGGGAGTACATCAATAGAAGTATTAGGTGATGAAAAGAACAAATTTGGTTTTATTGACACTTATATAAAAAAAATCAAATTAAGTTACTGTTTAGGAATTCTTGAAAAAGGTTTATTTGTTAATTTAGATATAATTGGACAAATTAGGAATATTATGGCACATGATATACAGTATACATCATTTAATGATGACATGATATCTAAATTATGTTTAAAATTAAAATTTCCAGTTATACAAGGTGTATATTACGATGGAAGAACAAAAGAATCCGGAAAAATGGACAAAGATTTCCTCGAAACTAAATATGTGTCACCTAGAATGCGTTTTATGATGGTAGCACTTATGGTGGCCGATGCGTTGAAAAGTATTGATTTAAAACAAATTGAAGCACCCTCAGGCAAATGGGGTTAGATATAAGCAGTAATGTGCCCCTTGTTTGCATGTAAACAGGGTTTATTCTAATTCGTTTCCTTGTTGAGGCGGATCGTGAACGGCAGGGTGGCCCGGGACTTCAGTCCCGGGTTTCATAGGAAGGTCTCGTGCTATCAAAGAAGTCGGGTTCAGAGGCAGGGTGGCATGTGCCCCTGTTTGCTCGCAAATAGGGTTTATCCTAATTCGTATTTAGTTGAGGCTTGCCACAGTATTCTTGAGCCTGTCAGGTCTCCGTCCGCCGGCTGGCGGACTAACGACCTGACAAAACAATTAACGGAAACCCGATCCTGAAGGGTCGAGCCATCTACAATTATCTGAGTATAGTAGAGGCTTTAGGAGAGCCACATTTCGAACAAAAGTTAGGCATTCCGCCACTTATTCGCTATTTAGAAATGGGGATTTTGAAGCGACGTGAAATCACGAACTTCCCTCGATCAAATGTGCAACTAAGAGATTGATTATAAAGGTTAAAATTTCCCGTCCAGACCCTGTCAGGGAGCCCTTGCTTTATCTTGCTATGTGAATTGGGTATCTTGCGCCAGGCTGGAAAGCACTTTCACAGGCCAGGGAGGTTCGCGGAAGGTCGGGTACCTCACGGATACCCCCTCCTGATCCGCTGATAATGTTCACCTCCCCGTGCACGGATCGCGTTGACGACTTCACACCAGACCGACGAGCAGCATTTTATCTGCCGGGAGGCCGCTGGGTTTCCGGCAGTGTTGTCTTACAGAAACGCCGGGTGCCGAAGGGTGCCCGCTTTACAGAAGGAGCAGTCCATGTCTGCCTTCGTTGACGAGATTATGGCCATGGTAAAGGCCAAAAATCCTGCAGAACCGGAGTTTCACCAGGCTGTGCAGGAGGTCGTCGAGTCGCTGGAGCTGGTCATCGAGAAGCATCCCGAGTACCGCAGCGCCAAGATCATCGAACGGATCGTCGAACCCGAACGAGTGATCATGTTCCGGGTCCCCTGGCTGGATGACCAGGGCGAGGTGCAGGTCAACCGCGGTTTCCGCATTGAAATGAACAGCGCAATCGGTCCCTACAAGGGCGGTCTGCGTTTCCACCCGTCCGTTAACCTCGGTATTCTCAAGTTCCTCGCTTTCGAGCAGGTCTTCAAGAACAGCCTCACCACACTTCCCATGGGTGGCGGCAAGGGTGGTTCCGACTTTGATCCGAAGGGCAAGAGTGACAACGAAGTGATGCGCTTCTGCCAGTCCTTCATGACCGAGCTGAACCGTCACATCGGACAGTTCACCGATGTGCCCGCGGGCGATATCGGCGTCGGCGGCCGTGAAATCGGCTACCTCTTCGGGCAGTACAAGCGGATCAAGAACGAGTTTACCGGCGTGCTGACCGGCAAAGGGCTGAACTGGGGCGGCAGCCTCATCCGTCCCGAAGCCACCGGCTACGGCGCGGTGTATTTCGCGCAGGAGATGCTGGCGACACGCAACGAAACCCTCGAAGGCAAGACCTGCCTCGTCTCCGGTTCCGGCAACGTCGCCCAGTACACGATCGAGAAACTGACCCAGCTTGGCGCCAAGGTGGTTACCTGTTCCGATTCCAACGGCTACATCTACGACGAAGCGGGCATCACGCCAGAGAAACTGGCGTTTGTGATGGAGCTGAAGAACGTCAAGCGTGGCCGGATCAAGGAGTACGCCGAGAAGTACAAGAGCGCTGTCTACACTCCATTGGACGGAAGCAAGAACTTCAATCCACTCTGGGACCACAAGGCTGACTGCGCCTTCCCCAGCGCGACCCAGAACGAGATCAACGCCAAGGATGCACAGAACCTGGTGAAGAACGGTGTCTATGTCGTTTCCGAAGGCGCGAACATGCCAACCGTTCCCGAGGGCGTCGAAGTCTTCCTCAAACACAAGATCCTTTACGGTCCGGGCAAGGCGGCGAACGCTGGTGGTGTCGCCACCAGTGGCCTCGAAATGAGCCAGAACAGCCTGCGGTTGAGCTGGACCCGTGAAGAGGTGGACTCCCGTCTGCACGGCATCATGAAAGCGATCCACAAGGCGTCCTTCGAGGCGGCTGAGAAGTATGGCTCGCCGGGCAACTACGTCAACGGCGCGAACATCGCTGGCTTCATCAAAATCGCCAACGCGATGATGGACCAAGGCGTTGTCTGACACTCGATTGGGTGTTTGTGCCGCTTCAAAGCTGCGCGAAGCGGCGAAAACAGACTGAAGTTGAAACAGGGCGGAACCGTGAGGTTTCGCCCTGTTTCGTTGGACCCAGATGAACGATCCCTATCAATCGGGATCGGACTACCCACTCACAGATGAGACCCGGGTGGAGCAG
>JAZDLX010000049.1:0-18365 GCA_043801585.1 bacterium
GCAGGACAGGGGGAAGTGTTCGGGGAGTCGGCAGCAGCAAACCATCATCGCTTTGCAGCTGTGGAACCGATCCGTGCAAACGATCGATTCCGCCCAGCCGGAAATCAATCGAATGAATTCACGCCTGATCCGCATCAGTGAAAGAATAGAATGAGCATGGTGCTCTCGCTACATTCACTTTTGCGAACAGATTGATCTGGACAATCGTCCCATTGACTTCAACAGATCGTGCTGCGTCCTATTTCTTAAGGTCGAGCGTTTGACGGATTCTCTTTGCCAGGTCTCCGGGGGTGAATGGTTTCTGAAGGAGGTTCACATCAGTCAACTCGACCCCTTTTTCCACCATCACGTTGGATGGGTAACCTGACAGAAAGAGCACCTTCAGATCGGGATGTATCACTTTCAGATTATCGACAAGTTCCTTGCCGCTCATCATCGGCATGATCATGTCCGTGAGCAACAGGTCGATTGGTTCGTCCAACCCTTTGATCAGCTCGAGAGCTTCAACACCGTTTGACGCCTGATGCACAACGTATCCCCATTTGCCAAGAACATGGACAATCAGTTCCCGCAATTCCGGATCGTCTTCGGCAATCATGATCGTTTCCTTGCCCACGTAGGAGACAGGCGCAGAAACCGGGCGGATTTTATCTGTTTTCAGGTGCACCCGGGGAAGCATGATCTTGAACGTTGTTCCCTCGTTCAGCTCACTATAAACCGAGATGTGACCTTTTGCCTGATTGATAATTCCGAGACAGGTGGAAAGACCCAATCCTGTTCCTTTTCCAATTTCCTTGGTGGTGAAGAACGGTTCAAAAATCTTGTCCTTCATATTTGGCGGCATGCCGACACCCGTGTCAGTGACGGTTACCATCACATAATCGCCCGGCTTCAGGATCCTGCTATCAGGACTCATTGTTTCGCTGGACAGGGTGACGTTTGATGTTTCAACGAGAAGTCTTCCACCATCGGGCATAGCGTCCCGCGCGTTGACAACAAGGTTTATCAGAACCTGTTCAAACGCCACCGGATCGATTTGTATATTGCCAAGTTCTTTCGCCGCCTTGAAACTGAAGGTGATGTCCTCGACAAGAAGACGTTGAATCATCTTGCCCAGATCGCTGATTGCATCGTTCAGATTAACGACCCGAGGTGAGACCGGTTTGTGCCGTGTGAACGCGAGAAGCTGTTCTGTCAGCTTAGCCGCCTTTTGAGCCGCCTTGACGATCTGTTCAACCTCGCTTTTTACTTTTTCGTCTCCCTGAAGATCATTGAGAGCGAGATCACTGTAGCTGAGGATGATTGTCAGAAGGTTGTTGAAGTCGTGAGCAACACCTCCTGCCAGCCGTCCCACAGCCTCCATTTTCTGCGCCTGGCGGAATTGATCCTCCAGTTTTTTCCGCCCGGAGATGTCGATGATACAACCCAACACCTCAGTAGCTTTATTATCCTTGTCGCGTTGAATGGCGTTGGCTAATACGGTGACATGAATCCGCTGTTTGTCCTTTCTGAACAGAGAATGGTCGAGCACCAACTTCATCTTCTCACCATTCAAAAATTGCTGGTACTTTGATTGCACAGTTTCCATTTCATCAGGGTGGGTGAGGGATTGAAGCCATGACAGGAAATTGCCCTGGGATTGAATTTCATCGAGAGAATATCCGATGATTTCAGCAAAACGTTCATTTGCCGTAACAGGAGCCTTGTTGTGCACGGAGAGCTCAAAGAAGCCAAGACCGCTGGCCTCCACAGCCATTGCAATGCGTCGCTGATCCGCTTTTGCTTTCACTTCGGCAGCACGCTGGGCGCGATGATTTTCGGCCTCTTTTATTTCACGACGAACCACTTCGGGCAATCGTGCCATGTCTCCTTTCAACAGGTAGTCGCGAGCCCCCGAGCGCATCGCTTCGACAGCCTGTTGTTCTCCGAGTGTGCCCGAAACAAAAATGAACGGAATATCCAGTGTACTATCTTTCAGAAAATTGAATGCCCGCAAACCGTTGTACTCGGGCATCCTGTAGTCGGAGATAATCAGGTCCCAGGATTTCGTCTTCAAAGCGGCCAGGTAGTCCCGTTCCGTATCCACCCTCAGGGGGTTGATCTTGAAATTTGCTTTTCGAAGCTGGATACAGATCAGTTCCGCATCATCAGGATTGTCTTCGACGAGCAGTATGTTCAATGGTTTATCCATGGTAGCTCCGTGTTGAAAAGAATCCTCTCTCGTGCTGCCTGAGATTCGGCTGACTGTCTCTATTGCGAGGGAACCGCCTTGGTTATCTCCTTATCAGATCCCAGCGAGAAGAAAAAGGTGGCTCCCTCGTTGGGTCTGCCTTCTGCGCGGATGCGACCGCCGTGGCGGTGAACGATCCGCTGGACCGTAGCAAGGCCGATGCCTGTCCCCGGGAATTCAGTTTCCGAATGAAGACGCTGGAACAATCCAAAAAGTTTGTCCACGTATTTCATGTCGAACCCGGCGCCGTTGTCCCTGACGTAGAAAACCGACTCACCCTTTTCTTCAACCTTGCCAACCTCGATCCGGGCATCCTCGCGCTGTGAGGTGAATTTCCACGCATTCCCCAGGAGATTCTCGAGGACAGTCGTGAGAAGAGCGGGATCGGCATACGTTTTCAAGTTGTCCTTGGTATCCACGTTCACCGTGCGTTGCGGATCGCCCTCCCGCAGACGCTGAATGATCGTTTTGGCCAGATCGGCGATGTCCAGAGATTCAAAACTCATCTCCCGGCGGGTCAGCCGTGAAAGCGTAAGGAGACCTTCGATCATTTCACCCATCCTTTTGGCGCCCTCTTCGATGCGATCGAGATAGTGTTTGCCATTTTTGTCCAGATGCTCGCTGTACTCATCCAGCAGTATCCTGCTGAACATGCTCATGCTGCGAATGGGCTGGCCAAGGTCATGAGAAACGGAATAGGCGAATTGCTTCAATTCCTGGTTCAGGATCACCAGCTCACGATTTTTCAACTCGAGCTGGTGAAGCAGTTGGGACCGTGTCTCGGCGAGTTCACGTGCGGCCCTGGTTTCCGTGTCCTTCTGCAGGAATTTCTCACGGACTCTGCGATTCTCGTCCTCGAACTGCTTACGCCTCAGTTGGGCACGCAGCCTGGCTTTCAGCACCTCGAAATCGCTTGATTTCAAGATGTAGTCGTCCGCCCCGGCATTGATTCCTTCGATCATGGCGCTGGAATCTTCGAGAGCGGTCAGCATGATCAATGGGATATTTCTTGTCACGGTGGAACCTTTGATCCGGCCGCAGGTTTCGGTGCCGGACATCCTCGGCATCAGAAGATCGAGGAGAATGCAATCGACCTTATCAACGCTGAGCAGATCCAGCGCCTCCTGCCCCGACAGCGCTTTCACCACTTCAAACCCTTCCTCCTGAAGCTGATCGCTCAATTCTTCCAGGAAAGTCCGGCTGTCATCGACAGCCAGAACTCGTTTCGGGCCAAAGAGGCTGGACTCATGCAATTGTCCCCGCGATTCCGACGCGGATCGCAGCACGGCGCCAAGGCGTGCCTTGATAACGTCAATTCCCTCGTCCTTGCGGACGAAGGCATCCGCCCCGGAATCCAGTGCGAGCACTTCGCTGGACGATTCATCGGAGGCGGTGAGCAGGATGCAGGGTGTCGATTGAAGGCCAGGATCGAAACGGATTCTGCGAACGACCGTGGTGCCGTCCATGCCCGGCATGACGCCATCCACGATGATGCTGTCGGGTGGATTTGCGACAGCCCGTTTCAACCCTTCCTCACCCGATCCGGCAGAAATCACAATGTAGCCCACGTCACGAAGACGGGCTCCAAGTTCCTCCCGAAAGGTTGCACTATCGTCGATAATCAATACCGTGTGCCGGGTATCGATCTCCAGAACAGGTTTTTTCAGAAGAGCCAGCGAACGAGCGATCACATAGGAGGTGTCATAGGGTTTCCCGACGTATTCGTTCGCACCGGTTTTCAGTCCGCGAATGCGATCCTTGACCTCCGATTCCGTGGACAGCATCAGGATGGGAACCTCCGCGGTGGATTGATCATGTCTCAGTTCCCTTAGCAGGTCGACACCGTCACCGTCCGGAAGGAGGACATCGAGGATCACCAGGTCCGGGAACGTGCCGGAGATGTATTTTCTCGCTTCATCAAGGGTGGCGCAGAGCGTGGGAGAGTACCCCGCCTCCTTGAATGCTTCCCCCAGATCCATGCGGACCGTCAGGCTGTCATCAATGATGACAATGCGTTTCATCGCGATTATGTCCTCTCGATCGTGAGCTCGGGCTCACTGCATCGCAGTAAAAAGGGACTGATCTCCTTCAGGGAAAGAACGTATTGCGCACCACCCAGTCGAATCGCCTCGGCGGGCATACCGAAAATGACGGAGCTCTCTTCGTCCTGGGCAACGGTCAAACCGCCCCGTTGCCGAATCGCCAACATCCCCGCCGCACCATCTGTTCCCATGCCTGTCAGGAGGCATCCGATTGCCCGTTCTCCGATCATCTCGGCAATCGACTCGAACAAGTGATCGACGGAGGGCCGGCAGGAATGCCGTTCGGGTTCATCGGAAAGGTGCAGTCTTTTGCCAACGACCTTCAGGTGCACATCGGCCGGAGCAAGAAGGACGATCCCCTTGCCTTCCGGCGGGAGGTGTTCTCCATCCACAGCAAATCTCACGGGGAGTGAGCAGTTTGTATCGAGCCATTCCGCGAGCGCCGGACTCATGGCCTCTGAGATGTGGATGACCAGCAGAATCGGAATCGGAAATGTCTTCGGGAGCGAAGCAAGTATGTTGAGAACAGCACCCGGACCTCCGGTCGAAGCGCCGATGGCAAGCACCCGCCAGGGTGATTTCGACTGTGCCCTGTTGCTGCTCTCATTCGAGTAGTCAATGTGATCACGGAGACGTGCGCGTGGATGGGTAATGGTCTTGACCCTGGAGGTGATACGCAGGGCTTTCAATAGCTCATTGCACCAGTGGTTGCCTCCGTCCAGATCTCGAGGTTTTTCGATCACATCCACCGCACCCGCCGCGAGGGCGTCGTAGGTCTTGAACAGCTCTCCCCGGTTGGTGGAGGACGAGACGATCAAGATCGGTGTCGGACAGTAGGCCATGATGTACTCTGTTGCCGCCAATCCGGTCATGACAGGCATCATCATGTCCAGCGAGACGACGTCCGGACGGAGACGCTGGCAAAGTTCGATGACCGCTTTTCCATCCGCGGCTTCACCGACGACCTCGAAACTGGGATCCGACTGAAGCAGTTCCACGATGTGTTTGCGGATCGTCAGCGAATCGTCCGCAACCAAAACCCGAATTGGTGCCATGCTTACCCTACCAGTCGACGAATTGTTTCAAGCAATTCCTGCTGATCAAAATCACTTTTGACGATAAAGGCACGGGCGCCGACCTCTTTTCCACGGATTTTGTCGGTTGTGCTGCTCCGCGACGTGACGAGAATCGAAGGAATGGATTTCAAGCCGGGATATGCCCGTGCTTTCACGATGAACTCGAAACCGTTCATTCCCGGCATTTCAATGTCGACGATGAACAGTCCGAACTGTCGCGCCCTGGCCTTTTTCAGCGCTTCCTCACCCGACACGGCGAGCTCGACTTCATAACCGGCGGATTCGAGGATGCTCTGTTCCAACATCCTTGTCGTCAGCGAATCATCGATGATCAGAATGGGAGGGAGCGCCGGAGATGCGGTTTTGATGACCTCCGTGCCGTCATGCCAGCGGCCCATAACAAGCGCAAGGGGCGAGAGAACGATGCAGGGATTGCCCTGTTCGTCGAGCGCCACCCCTGCAATGGATGGTTCCACGGCGACATGTTCCGGCAGGTTGTTGATCTCTACGTTCTGAATCCCGAGTACACGATCGACCGCTATTGCGATCGAGTGACCGCCCGACGCGAGAACCACGGCACTCTGGTATTCAGGATGGGTATATCCGTTTGTGGGTTGGCGCAGAATATTCCGCAGGGAAACGAGGGAAACCGTCGTATCGTCAACAACGATTTTTTCCCCTTCCACCGAACGCGAGACGTCCTGCTCGCGGAAACGTACCACCTGGTCCACATTGTTGAGCGGCGCGAAGACGGTTCGCTCGTTCAACTCCATGGCGAGGGCCGGCAGCGAGCTCAGGGAAAAAGGAAGCAGCAGTTCGACCGCCGCACCCTTTCCCGGATCGCTATGGAAGGCGATTTCTCCCTTGAGCTGTTCCACCGCCTCCCGCACCGCATCCAATCCCACACCCCTGCCGGAAATCGAAGTAAGAGTCTGCGTTGTGGTCATTCCTCCGCTCAGAAGCAGGAGGGAAAATCCGGGGAGATCGAGGGAAGAGGCTGCCTTTTCATCAATCAATCCCATCTCGACGGCAGTCTTCCGCAACGAGGGGAGATCGAAACCCCTTCCGTCATCCCGGATCTGGATGGAGACGCGATGCCCCCGCCCTTCGATCGAGAGGTAGACATTTCCCACGGGATCTTTTTCCGCCATGACTCTCTCCGCTTCGTCCTCGATCCCGTGCGCCACGGCGTTCCGCACAAGGTGGCGGAGAGCACCACGAATGTTGGTCAGGACGTAAGCATCGATGCGTGTTTCTATTCCGGAAGTATGAAAAACAACACGCTTGTTCAGTTCCACCGCGGCATCACGAACTGCACGTTCGAGATCGTCGACAAGCACTTCAGCGGGGAGGAGACGAAGATCGGAAACCAATTCGCGAACCTTCAGTACTGCCATGGAGACCTGCTCATTCTCCACCTTCAGACGGCGGTTCATACCCGCAAGATTCGCCCCAAGAGTTTCTATCCCGGTTTCCAGGAGATCCCATCGAACCTGGGTTTTCCAGCGGCGAATCTCCGTCAGCAAATTCTGATTTGTTTTAAAGGCAGCGTCAAGGTTCGCCTCTTCCTGTCGCATAACGGACAGGGCCGAATAGGCATCCATGAGCCTGTCGAACAGACGTCCCAATTTCTCCGGCTCGATCCTTATTCCGAGAGGTATCTCTTCGGAAGAGGATTTTTCTTTCGACTCGCCTGCCTGGATTTCCTCCGGTACGGATTCCGCAGGTTCTCCCAGTTTTCCGACAAACTCCCGGATAGTGTCCAGCTTGCCGAGAGCATTGTCGATCACCTGCCGGTTCAACCCTTCCATTGATTTGATGAACGGCGCGAGAAGATCTTCCATGGCATGGGCGATCTCACCAATCTGCACCTGCTTGACAACCCGTGCAGCGCCTTTCAGCGTGTGCGCGTGTCGCAGGATTTGCCGAACGAGATTGACGTCCTGCTCCCGTTCAAGCGTCAGCAGGCCATGGCTGATCGCGTCGATCAGTTCATGGGCCTCAATGCGGAAATACCGGTATGGATCTTTTGCCATGGATCATCCTACCGTCGAATCGACTTGAACGAGACGGGCCAACTCTGTCGACAGGTTCGCTAGTTGTGACGCTGTCAGCAGAGTCTGGGTCGCTCCTGTTTCGGCTTCTTTTGTCGCCTGGGTGATATTCTGTATTGCAATGTTCACCTGCTCCACCGCTGTCGTCTGCTGTTTTGTGCTCAACTCGATTTCCCGGGCCGCTTCGGTCGTCGTCTCAACAAGGCTTCCGATTCGTTCAAAGGCGGTCCTCAGTTCTTCAAACCGCTGGATGCCGATTCCGGCTGTTTTCGAGCCCGTTTCCGTGGCCATGATCGTCGCGTTCACCGCGGCGCGGATCTCCTCGATCAGGGATCGAACCTCTTTGGTGGAACCACCCACCCGATCGGCAAGTTTGCGGATTTCCTCACCGACAACGGCGAAGCGGCGTCCCGAGTCGCCGGCATTCGCAGCTTCGATCGTGGCGTTGATCGCGAGGATATTCGTCTGTTCCGCAAGCTCGTTGATGATGTCGAGGATTCCGCCGATCTGCTGGGATTTCTTCCCCAGGTCCAGCATGTGATGGACAATCGCTTCAACCTGCTGATTGATGTTGTTGACAGCCTCCTGGGACCGGCGAACGTTCTCGTCGCCCTCAAGCGAACCTTTCGCCGTGTCGGCAGCGATGCCTGCGACACGCTGGGCGCTCTCCGCGATTTGACGGGAGCTGGTCAACAGTTCGCCGATGGTCGTGGAAATCTCGTTCATCGCCGAGGTCTGTTCCTTCGTTCCGCTGGCCTGCTGGCTTGCCGTAGCCTGCAATTCGGCGGATGAGCTTCGGATGTGCTGGACGGATCCTCCCACTTGGCGGGCGAGGCTCCGGGTGAGAAAGACGCCGGTCATGACGGCGATAACGAAAGTGACAATCAGCATGACGATCAGCGTGATTTCAGTCTGGCTGGACATTTGTTGTTCTGCTCGCTGACCGGCTTGCCTCTTCGCCTCTTCGCGGGTCTCCAGTGCAATGATGGCCGTAGACAACTTGTTGTACTTCTCGCCGATCCGCGTATCAAACTCCGTGGCGATGCGTTTCAGATCGGTTGTTTTCTTGCGCAGTTCGATCACCCGATCGAGTTCCAATTGAAAGTTTGAATCCGCAACCGCGATGGAAGTCGCCATCGCCCTTCCTTCGTCGGTCTGGCGGCGGCTGAAGATCAGGTCGAGGGTTTCATGAAATTCCTTGCCCGCCTGTTGCATCCGAGTCAGGTAATCGGGGTCGCCGACGAGCAGGTAGGCGCGTGCATCTGCGGTCCGTTGCTGCATCGCTGCTTTCAGATTGATCGCATTGATGTGATTGTCCATGGAGGGAACAATGACGTTTTCGGTCATGTCGATCATCCGGTACATGGTGACGAGGGAGACCACCCCGATCACGACCAAAAGCAGGATGACGACTGCGAAACCCAGGGCGAGTTTCCGGCCAAATGTCCATGATATATTCATCGTGGTTCTCTCCTCTATCCGACATGAATGGTTTTTCGACTAAAAACAGCCTGGACCAGGTTTGGAAGGTTCAGGACGGTATGGCTGTCGCCCGAGTGTTCGAAAGCGCCGACGATGAAACTCGATGGGGAGGCATCCTTTGCTGCGCGCATCTCGTCGGCAGGGATCCGCAGATAGCCATGGAGTTCATCGAACACGAACCCGATCGAGCCGTCACCCGCAAGCAGCACCCAGACAGGGCTGCCCGGCTGATCCGATACCGAGACGAATGCCCCGAGGCGATACAGAGCGATCAGGTTTCCCTGAATCATGCCGATGCCCAACAGTGCGGGATTTGGGCTCACGACGGGTGTCACCCGGGGACATTTCTGAACGCCTTTTATTTCCATGACAGGAACGGCAAACAGATCTTTCTGAATTCGGATGGAGAGAAAATCCCGTTCTTCCTTTTTCTCATTCAATTCCGGATAAATAAATGCTCTATCGAATTCCTTCCGGATCTCTTCCACCGTCAAAGTGAAGGAGGATTGATTCATGGTGTCCCTCCACAGGCTCTCAGTTCGGACTGACAAAGCTCGATCAGTGCCTCCCGCCCGAATCCCCCTCCAAACAGGACGATGCGCGAGGCATCCTCGCGTGCGAGAAGTCCGATCGCCAGTGACAACTCCCTGCGGGCGGTTTCAAAGCCTTTTTCCCGCCGTGCGATAAGTCCCAGGTGCAGATGGGGCAGGGCGAATTCCGAATCGAGGTAGGCGGCGATCTGATGGTTCTCCATCGCCCCCTTGTGATCCCCTCCAGACTCCTTGCACAACGCCATGACGTAATAGGCCCCGGCGTTCAGTTCGTCCACAGTCAGCAGTTCTTCGCACACCGTTTCTGCCGAGCTGATATCACCGCTGCTGATGTGCAATACCGCCCGCAGCAACAGGGTATCCGGGTCGGGTAGAGATGCGGGGATCGCTGTCAGAAGCGAGAGCGCTTCGAGGAACCGTTCCCGTTTGAGCAGATCCAATGCCGGTTCCAGGTGCGACCCGTTTTCCACTGGTGCGGGAGATTCCGCATCCCTGGATTCAGCCGCTTTGCTCCGCTCGGAAGCGGCGGTCGTGGCAAGGAGGTCGATGCGGTTACTGGCACCGGCGATCACCTCGGGCCATGAGGGCTGTGTGGTGTCTATCGAAACGGGTTCGCGCTCGACCGGACGGAATGTGCTCACGAATTCGCGAGAGTCATCCGCTGGTTTCAGCTCTTCCCGGGATGTCCGACGCTGGTAATAGAACGTCCCATGGGTGTGAAGGAGATGAAATTCCCGCGAGAGGCCGCGCAGGCTTTCCGCGTGCCCGAGAAACAGGTGTCCGCCCGGGACAAGTGAATGGGTGATCCTGTGTACGATTTCACGGGCGGCGTCAAGGGTGAAATACATCAGGACATTGCGGCAGAAAACGATATCGAAGGATTCCAGTTGCCAGATATTCAATTGGGGTGATACCAGATTGCCCTGCTCAAACGTAACCATTTTCTTCAGTTCATCGTTGATAACGAATAGCTTTCCATCCTTGTGGAAGTGCCGTTCCTTGAGGGTGTCCGAAGTTTCGCGGAAAGACCAGTTGGAATAGCGACCTTTTATTGCCTTCTCGATAACATCCCTGTTGATGTCCACGGCGGTGATCGAAATCTCCCACTGCGCGGAATCCTTCAACCCCTCGAGGATCGTGATTGCCAGGGAGTAGGGTTCCTCACCAGATGAGCAACCAGCGGAGAGAATGCGCAATTTCTTTTTCGGGGGAATCCTGCTCTTGTTCTGAATCAGGTCCGTAAAGGCGAGAAAGTGGTTGTAATTGCGCATGAAATAGGTTTCCGTCACCGACAATTCAAGTGCGAGATGGGAGATTTCCTGATGATTTCCCCCGATCTGATCCAGGTAGGTTTGATTGTCACGCTGATGAGTTGTTCGCACACGTTCATGGAGCAGGTCGGCGAGCCAGGGCAACTTGTCATCCTCAATCCGGAAGCCAAGCGCCTTGGTGAGTTCGCTGCGGAATCGTTCAAGATCCGGATGAACCTGTTCCACGTCCGTTTTCATTGGCTCTCCTCCCTGGAGGACAGCTGTTGCCAGAGGGATTCGGGAATCACGTGTCCGAGCTTCAGAACGCTGAGGAAGGCGTCATCCAGCCTGCCCAGATTCTCAATGACAGTCTCATCGGCGCCGTGCAGCAGCGGGGGCAAATCCTGGAGATTTACCTGATCCTGTGAAATCAGGTGGAAGACTTCGGACACAAGCAGTCCGATACGTCTCCCTGCCGTTGTCCGCACGGTGATGATCCGGCGACTTTCGGAGGATTTCGCTCCCTGAAGAAGGTGGCCCAGATCCACAATCGGCACAGCTTCACCACGGAGCAGCGAAACCCCGCGAACATATTCCGGGGTATCAGGTATCGGATCGATCTCAGGGAGACGGAGCGTTTCGATGACCATCGAGGCAGGCAGCGCCAGAAGGCGGGAATTACAACCGAAGAGCAAATAGGACTGATCCATATTCGTCTCCCCTTGGTAACCGCCACAACCAAGCATCGCTCGAAGATCGAATACGAACCCAAGAAACAGAATTCACAGTTTATTTGATCAAAAGCAATGCAAAGTCGAGAGCGGTTATACTATCACCTATCTCCCGAACTTGATTCAATTGCGACCTCAGCCGAAGCCGGGAATTCGCTTTTCCTCAAGCAACGCTGATGACCGCCCCAGATCTAACGAGCATTTATCCCCAAAAACAGAAAACCCGCTTTTAACTTATCAGAATATGCCGGAGAGGATCCCCTCAAGCAAGAGAAATCTCTGTTTCCTCTAAATTATCATTCTGAGTTGATAAACTGGATTTGGAGTGGAGGAGTTACAATTAATCATTATGGTTGATTCCAAATATAAATAAACAGATGGATACAGAACACGTGACGATAAACTCAACCGTGCATCCTCAATCCGGACAGAAGATCAGACAGACTTAGATGCCGGGCGGAGTGTAGTCCGTTAAGGATCAGAGATATATCTGTTAAAATGTATTTGCACGTTCTTAGAGTAATGAAAGTCTTATCTCTGATTGACTCGAGAGGTTCCGAGAATTCCAGAAAACCGTCTTCATTCATCCAACCCTCCACCTCGAATCTTGCTGCTCGAGGTTAGTCAAACAGACTGTTCCGGAGGTTTCACGTCGCCAATCGAGTCAGCAGGTCCGCTATCAGGTTCTTCGCCAGCACGACCTTGTATTCGTTCTTCTCGAGAGGGTTGACGTCTTGAAGCGCTTCGGATGCGAACCTCTGCGCCGTCTCGCCGTCAAGTTCGACCGCTGTCAATCTGGAGGTGACGGTATTCTCCAGCCAGGGCACGGGAGCGACACCGCCGAGGGCGACGCGGCCGCTTTCCACACGATTTCTTCCACTCTTTCTCAGGACGGCTGCAACGCTGACCAGTGCGAAATCCCAGCTCTGGCGTTCGCTGAATTTCAGGTAGCCACTGACCGTTCCCGCGGATGGATCGGGCACGAACACCTCAGTGACCATTTCTCCGGGTTGAAGAATAGTTTCCGCTTCGACGTTCTGGCGGGGGAGGAGATAAAACTCCTGCAAGGGCACGGAACGGGTTTTCCTGCCACTCTGGATGGTCACCGTTGCGTTCAGCGCCAGCAGGGCGACCGCCGGATCGGAAGGATGCACGATGTAGCAGGGGTCGCCGCCGATGATGCAGTGCTGGCTGTTCTCGCCCATCACCGCGAAACAGGTCTGTCCGCCTTTCCTCAGGCAGTGAAAATCGCCACGGAAGTACCAGCAGCGAGGCCGTTGGCAGAGGTTGCCGCCAATCGTTCCAAGGTTGCGCAGTTGCGGTGAGGCCGTGCGCATTGCCGCCTGGGAAAGGGCTGTGAACTTCTCGCGGATGATCGTGTTGGCCGCGATCTCACGTATTGTCGTCAGCGCACCGAGAGTCAATCCCACGCCGGGACGGTAGTCAATCCGTTTCAGCTCCGGGAACGATTTAAGATCGATCACCTGCCGGGGAGTGGCGATCCCGGCTTTCATCAGGTCGAGCAGGTCCGTCCCGCCCGCGTTCAGCACCGCATCGCCGTTGCCTTTTCTGAGCAAGGAGCAGGCTTCCTCGATCGATTTCGGCCGGATGTAAGTGAAATCGCGGATCATCGGCGGCCTCCTTTCGACGCGGCGGTCAACTCGGCGAGGACACGCTGAGGGGTCATCGGCAGGCTGCGGATACGCACACCGGTGGCATTTTTTACTGCGTTCGCAATCGCACCCGCCGTGGGGATGATCGGTGGTTCGCCGATCCCCTTGACACCGAGGCTGTTGGCAATGGTGTCCTTCGGGTCGAGGGTGATCACTTCGATCTCGGGGGCGTCGTAGATGGTCGGCAACTTGTAGTCGTGCAGGTTTGTCGTCAGCACCCGGCCCGTTCCCCTATCGACAACACGCTGTTCGAGCAGGGCGAAACTGATGCCCTGGATGATCCCTCCGTGGAACTGGTTTTCGAGCAGCTTGCGGTTCAGGGTACGTCCGATGTCGTGCGCCGCGACGATCCGAATCACCCGCACCCGACCGGTGCGAACGTTCACCTCCACCTCCGCGAACTGCACTCCGAAGGATTGGATCGTGTACCCCTCCTTGTTCGCGGCACGGTAGCCGGTGCGGACGATGGTCCCGGAATCCAGTTTGTCCATCACCTCCGGGACAGACATCCGTTTCGAGGGGTCGTTCTTGTGGGAAAGAACCCCCTCTTGATAGATGACATCCGACTCCTTGATTTCCTCAAGTGCGGCGTACCCGCTGATCAGAACCTGTCTGACCTGCATCACGGCGTCCCATGCCGCCGGGGCGACCGATGGAGCAGTCTGGCTGCCACCGCTGAGCGGACACTGCGGGCCGGTCGCGGTATCGCCGAGGGTGACACGGACCCAGTCGGGCGGGATTTCGAGCCCTTCGGCCACCACTTGCGAGAGGAACGTGTAGGTGCCCGTTCCGAGGTCCTGGCTTCCGGCGATCACCGACGCGCTGCCATCGCCGTTCAATTTGACCGTGACACCCGCCGGTGGACCACCGCCACCGGACCAGATCTGGGTTGCAAGACCCACGCCGCGTTTGACCGGTCCCGGATCGGAGTTTGCTGAACGCCACTTTTTCTTCCAGCCAAATGCCTTTGCGCCCTGCTCGTAGCACTCTTTCAGTTTCTTCGAGGTGTAGGGTTGGTTATAAAATTGATCAATTTCGGCGTTGTTTTTCAGGCGAAACTCGAGCGGGTCCATCCCGATCTTTTCAGCAAGGTCGTCGAGGATGGAATCCAGCGCGAACGTTCCCTGGGGACGGCCCGGGGCACGGAAGGGGCGAGCCGGCCCGAGGTTCGTGAAGACGCTGCGCATGTCCGTGTGCACGTTCGCGCATTTGTAGGTACCGATCATCGGGAAGTTGCACCCCGCCCACGCCTGGTAGGCGCCTGACGATCCGATCGCCTCGAGGCTCATCGCAGTCAACGTCCCATCCTTTTTCGCCCCGGCCTTCAGGTGCTGAAACGAATCCGGGCGGTTGCCCACCGCAAGGTTCATTTCGGTGCGGTCGAGGGCGATTCTCACGGGTCGTCCAGTCCGTTGTGCGAGCAGGGCAGCCATGACCGTGTATTTGCCCGTGGCGAGCTTGCTGCCGAAACCGCCGCCCATGTAACGGGTGATCACACGAACGTCGCTCTGTGGAATGCCCAGTTTGTCGGCAACCGTCTCGCGAACAGCGTAAACTCCCTGCGTCGAATCGTACACCGTCAGCCGCTTTCCGTCCCAAACCGCCACGCTGCCGTGCGGTTCGGTGGGGTTGTGGACGGCAACCTGGGTGGTGTAGGTGCCCTCGACGACAGCGTCCGCCTCGCTGAATCCGTTCTCGACGTCGCCTCGCTCATAAATCCAGGGCCGGTAGGCAAGGACTCCATCCTCGTGGAATAGAGGCGCCTGATCCCCTACGATTTTCTCCGCATCTACGCCGAAGGGAAGTACATCGTAGGTTACATCGATCAGCTTCAATGCCTGTTCGGCGAGACGTTCGCTGGTTGCGGCGACACAGGCGACCTCGTCACCCGCGTAACGGAGGTGAGTGTCGAACAGCTTGCTGTCGCTGTACCAGGGGATGTCGGGGACGTTGCCGTGATGGATCACCGCCGCGACGCCCGGGAGAGCCTCGGCGCGGCTGGTGTCGATGCTGACGAGTTTTGCGTGCGGGTGCGGGCAGCGGAGTGTCTTGGCATGGAGCATCCCGCGAAGCTGAACGTCGAAGGTGTATTCCGCGGTGCCGCTGGCTTTATCGTAACCGTCATAGCGGTCGAGAGGTTTGCCGATCTGGCGTGCTTTGTCCGCGTCGATCCCGGCAGGATTTCCGTTCTCGGGAACCTCGGCGTATCCCTCGACAAAATCCTCCTCGAAGAACTGTTTCGTCCGGACGAATTTACGGCCGTTCATGATTCACCTCCCGCGCTGGAGGCCGCCATCACCGACTCGATGATCTTCGGATAAGCGGCGCAGCGGCAGAGGTTTCCGGACATCCCCTCGAGCACCTCGTCGCGGGTCGGGTGGGGATTGTGCAGCAGCAGGGCGTGCGCCGCCATGATCTGCCCCGGCGTGCAGAAACCACACTGCATTCCGTCGCGTTCGACAAAGGCCTGTTGCAGTGGATGGAGCTTCTCGCCGTTGAGCAGCCCCTCCACGGTGACCACTTCGCCGCCCATCGCGTCGAGGGCGAGGATGTGGCAGGAGTAGACCGCTTCGCCGTTGAGCAGCACCGTGCAGGCGCCGCACTGGCCGCGGTTGCAGGTGATCTTGGTGCCGGTGAGCCCGAGACGGTCGCGAAGCACCTCTGCGAGAGTCGTCCGCGGCGCGATCAGCATCCTCCTCGGTTCGCCGTTGACACTCAGTTCGAGCACCTCGCGTCCGCTGTGGGCTTCCGGGGAATCCTCGTTGCCCTTTGACTTCTTTCCCAGGGCGGGAGCGATTCCGGCGAGGAGCGTGGTGCCGACAACTCCCGTTCCGGTGGTTTGCAGAAATTTTCGCCGGCTGAGGTTGTGGGCATCCTTTTCCGATTTGTCCATGTAAACACCCTTCTTCGTGAAGAGACAAGTGGGAGGAGGTGGATTCGCGTCAAACGTTGGGCTGCCTGTCAAAGCTTCCGCGCTGTTGGATTTACTCCGTTCCTTTCAACGCGAGTCATTGCCGTGATGGCGGCAACACCTTAAACTCTACGGAGGAACGTGACGCAGAACAACGGTTTAGGTAGGTCTAACCACGATGTTCCGCAGGAGGAGTTTGAATTCGGGAGCAGGCTTGCAAAATGAGGGACAGTCCCTCATAAATAAGGACTGTCTTTCATTTTACACAAAAGGGTTAGTTATACCTAAACTTAAGTCTCTTATAGCTTTGTATTTTTGTTGATCGTCCATATATTTCTTTTTACCGAAGAATTTACAGTATGTGGGATAGGGTTTGTTTCAACCCATCCTGATGAGGCTTGGGGGACGCCTTTCGAGGCGTCGTCGTATATTCAGGGGAATTGTTAGGTTGGATTCGGGATCAGACAAACTTTTGACGGTCGGTCGCTCTTTCCCGCGAGTGGATGCCCGTGAGAAGGCAACCGGTCAGACACGGTTTCTGCCGGATATCACCGTGGATCGCATGGTCCATGCCTACCCGGTTACCTCCGCCGTTCCCTACGGAAAACTCGTTTCAATTGACGATGCTGACGCGCAAAAGGTGGAGGGTTTCCTTCGCCTGGTGACCGCTGCGGACATTCCCGGCATCAACCAGGTCGGTGTGATCATCGAGGATCAGCCCCTTTTCGCGGACGAGGTTGTCCGCTATGCCGGCGACGTCGTTGCGTTGGTTGTGGCGGAAACCGACGAGGCGGCGCGTGAGGCGGCGTCGAAGGTCAAGGTTGATATCCAGCCCTACGATCCGATCCTCTCCATTGAGGCGAGCAGGGCGGCGAAAAAGCAGTTCCTCCACGAAAACAACATCGCCTGCCAGCACCAGGGCGACAAAGGAGATGTGGACGCCGGATTCGGCCAGGCGGATGTGATCGTCGAAGCCGATTTCAAGACCCCCTACCAAGAGCATTTTTACCTCGAACCACAGGGGTGTATCGCGATACCGGGTCAACACGGAGGGATGGAAATCCTCGGCTCGTTGCAGTGCCCCTTTTACGTCCAGAAGGCAGTGTCGAAAGCGCTCCACCTGCCCTTCAGCAGGGTGCGGGTGGAACAGACACCCCTGGGTGGCGCGTTCGGCGGCAAGGAGGACGTTCCTTCCGAGGTTTGCGCGAGGGCGGCTGTCGCGGCGTTGGCCGTCGGGCGTCCGGTCAAGGTGGTCTATCGCCGGCGTGATGACGTGCAGATGACCAGCAAACGCCACCCGATCGAAATGCACTACCGGGTCGGAGTGACAAAGGATGGGAAGCTCGTTGCCGCGGATGTCGTTCTCAACGGCAACGCCGGGGCCTACGCCACCCTGTCCTCCGTTGTCTCCTACCGGAGTACGATGCAGGCGATGGGGCCGTATGTCATTCCAAACGTTCGGGTTCGTTCCACACACTGGTACACCAATCTGCCTCCGACGGGTGCATTTCGCGGATTCGGCTCGCCCCAGGCTGCTTTCGGTCACGAGCGGATGATGGACCTGATCGCCGAGAAACTGGGGATGGACCCCGTTGAGCTGAGGCTCCGCAATGTGCTCAAGCCGGGGGAAGAGACCCAGACCGGGCACCGTCTCGAGGCGAGTGTCGGAATCGAGGAGACCATCCTGAAATCCCGTGACGCCTCCGGTTGGAACTCCAAACGATCCGCCAGACAGAACGATGACCGTTTCCTGCGTGGAATCGGGATCGCGGCAACTCACTACGGCAACTGCCTCGGCGCGGCGGGTTGGGCGATGGACGGAGCGGGCGCGAAAATCCAGATCCACCGTGACGGCTCGGTTTCGGTTGCCTTCGGCCTCGTGGAAATGGGGCAGGGAGCGCTGACCGTGGTCTCCCAGATGACAGCGGAGGCGCTGGGTATCGATCCCGCGAGGATCACTGTGATGCCCACGGAAACAACCAGTGTACCCGACAGCGGACCGAGTGTTGCCAGCCGGAACGTGGTGATGACCGGCAACGCCATTCGCGACGCGGTGGACAAGCTGCTCCCGGTGCTTCTGGACGCGACAGCGGAAATGTTCGAGTGCGAGGCAAAGGACGTCGCGATCCGTGATGACCGTGTTCACTGCAAGAAAAAGAAAGATACCATCGGCTTTGACAAACTTGCCGACTACCTCTATATCAGCAACCGCCCCATGGACACTCTCGGCTGGTGGCATGTTCCCAGACTCACCTTCGATCCGAAGCATGGCTACGGCGAGGCATATTTCACCTATTCCTATTCGACCCACATTGCCGAAGTCGCCGTTGACCGTCTGACCGGACTGGTCACCGTGGAGAAAATC
>JAZDLX010000068.1:0-7015 GCA_043801585.1 bacterium
GATGGATACTCAGGTGAAATTAGCAGAAAAGGACATGGTTTACAAAGAGCATTGATTTTAACTCTTTTACAAGAGCTTGCCAAAATTTCAAATAGCGAAGAAGATAATTCTACTGATTATGAACCTGAACTCATTTTAGCTATTGAGGAAGCAGAACTTTATCAACACCCAATGAAAGCTAAATATCTAAACAATTTATTTAAGGAACTGACACAAAGTACAGAAGACAAGAAAGCGAGCAATCAAATTTTGCTAACTACACACTCCCCATATTTCGTTGATGTAAAAAACTTCGATCAACTTGTAATGATAAGAAAAGTAGCTGAACCACCATTTACAGTACCCTTCTCAAAAGCTCAACATCAAACTGTTGAGTACGTCATAAAAGAACTTGAGAGGATTAATTCGGTTGGCGAGGGCACATTTAGTCGTAAATCAACAATCGCCAGAATCATACCAGTCATGACAACAATCGTAAATGAAGGCTTTTTCGCAGAAGCAATTGTACTGGTGGAAGGTATGTCTGACGCATCTGCTTTGTCGACTCTCGATTCTCTTCTAAAATATGAGTGGGTAAGAAAAGGAATACATATAATTCCAGTAGAAGGGAAAAACAACATTGATCGACCCACAATAATATTTAGAGGATTTGGAATTCCAACTTATTATATATTTGATGGTGACAAAAAAGAGGGATCAAATGTAGTTAACAGCAACATAATATATCAAAAGTTATCACGAGAAACAGAGATTGAAGAACATCCAACAACCCAAGTTCATAAAGATTGGGCAGTATTTGAAGAAACTTTAGAAACAGAAATAATGAATTCTATTGGTAAGGAAACGTATGTAAAACTTAGGGAAGCTGTTGCAAAAGATTTGGGGTATCCAAAACCAAGTTTGGTCGAGAAAAACTCGGAAGGAATCAGTAGATTAATTTTCGAAATATATAAAGCTGGTTACAAAATTGAAGTCTTAGAGGATATTTGTGCAAGAATCAACCAAATGGTTTCAGAATAATCTAAGTAATAAGATTTATGCCACTACGCTTGTCCGGTGGGCGTTGATCAGCAGGTAAGACCACCAACTCCGCCAGCCTTTGTAGGGTTCCGCAAGACGTTCGATGGTCAGGATGTCGGGCGTTTCGGGAAGGGTGTAGAACCGTTTTACCGCGCGTTTCAGTTGGGTGCTCTCCAGCAGCAGGTCCGGGTAGCCGAAGGCGTACTGCAGGATATGCAGGGCAATCGCGTGGTTGACGCCGGGGATCTGGGTGAGCAGTTTCAACGACTGCCGTGGGTCGCCAGTCGATTCGACCATTTCAAGGATGTCCGGTTCTCCCACCAGCGAAGTGACCACTTGCGACAATGACCGTGAGGTCAAGTGAGAGAGCCCGGCGATCTTGAACATCTGCTCGGGCAGCGCGAGCATCGTCAGTTTTCCTGGGAATGCCGGAGAGGAATAGGGCCGCCCCTGTGGAACAACCCCACTCACCTCTTTCAGGTTGGAGAGCAGCATCGCGGTGTCACGAGGGCTGCGGCGGTAGCCGATGATCGCCGAGATCAGACCTTCAAAGGTTGTCAGGTAGAGCACCGGCCGCAGTTCCGGAAGGATGGCGTTTGCTTTACGGAGGTGAGGATCTTCCGATGCGATTTCGAAGAAGGGACGCGCGTTCATGTGCAGGCTGAAGCGCCGTTGCACGTGTTGTGAGACCGTGTTCGCCACCTCATCGTCAGCGAGGTCGCCGAACACTTTCACAGTTACCGGTGCGGAGGGAGCGGGCTGGTGGACCTGCATTTCCACCGCTCCACCGGCAATTTCCATGGAGAAGTTGTAACCGGCGTCGAGGCCGGGCGGCTGCTGAGCGGCGCTGTCCGGCTTCAGCACATTCAACGCCGTCGCCAGCCGGAAAGGTCCATTCGATTTGATCTGTCGTTCCAGTTCCATGCGTCCCTCGGTATTGTCATCAAGATAAGCTCTCGATCTGCTCTCCGCTCAGGAGAAGGGGCAGCATGTTCCGCCCACATTCCTCCTCCACCTTCCTCTTTTTCATCGGCGGAATGTAACTTGCTTTGAAGACTGCTAAACCCGGAGGATTCCATGTCGAAGAGCTGGCCGTTGCTGATTCTTGCAGGATTGATGCTGTTTTCCGCACCCCTGCAGGCGAAGGTGATACAGGTCAAATCCACGAAGAAATTGCAAAAAGTGATCGACAAGGCAGCTCCGGGGGACACTCTCCTTCTTCGTGCCGGGGTGTACGAGGCCCAGCCCACAACCGTCGTCGATAGCCTCTGCGGTAACTGCCAGAACGCGATCACCCCCCACCCCATGAGCTACGGTTTCCATATCACAAAACCGATTGTGATTCGCGGTGAGGACTTCGGGAAAGTCGTCCTTAAAACCAATGCGGGGTACGGAGTTTTCATCGACGGTGCGGAAAACGTTACCCTCGAGAACCTTTCGATCACCGGCGGAGTCCGTGACACCTCGGGATTGGCCACCGATGGCGGGGTGGTCGTGCGTAACTCGAGAACCGTCCTGCAGGGCGTCGCCATCCGTGGCAACAACAATCGTGCGGAGGGAGTGATCGTCGGCATCGCCGGAGTCGTCGGTCGCGAAGGCGCGAACCTCCGCGTGGAAGATTGCCTGATCCTCGACAACAGTTGGGATGGGATCGCCCTTTACCGCGGGTCGCGGGCAGTCATTGAGGGCAACATCATCCAGACCGGACGCGGCGCGGGTGTGGGGATCACATGGGACGCTGTAGCGGAGGTCCGCGCCAACGAGATCAGCGGTTACTGGAAAGGGATCGGCAGCTTTGGCACAACAACCGCCGTCGTGCAGGACAACCTGGTGCGCGACCTTCGAGGCTGGGGAATCGTCGCCACCGGTGAATCGGTCATGGACGCTGCTCATAATGTGATTGCACGAACCGGCAATTGCGGATTCGCGGTGTGGTCCGAACAATCGCGCGGCCGCTTTGTCGACAACATCATTTACGAGGCGGGACGTCAGAAGGAGTGGGTCTGTCCGGAAGTCGGGGTCTGGTGGAACGGCCCAGATGACGCCTTCGAGGCACACCATAATGTCATCTGGGGCTCCACCGCCGAAGGGTGGCGGCGCAGCATCTGGGAGGACGATCCCTCCGGAGCGGCGACCGAACCAACTCAAAACATCGCCGTCGCGCCCGATTCCACCTGGTCGGGTCTGTACCGTGAAATCGATCCGGAATTTGCCGATCCGGAAGCCAACGATTTCCGACTCGTGGAAACCTCTCCACTTGCCGGTGCTGGGTTTTTCGCAGGTCACCCCGGTCTCAGCCATCCAACGGACATCGGCATCACCGCGAAGAGCTGGGAACGTATCCTCGCTTCGCGCGAACGTTATGGCATGGAATCGCCCCTGTCTCCGAGCGGGGAGAAAAATGGTGACTGAACGATCCTGTGCGTACAATCGGACGCGGAATCAACGTAATCGCATAATGGACTTTTCAACACCATGCTGTGGAGGAGCAACATGAAACACGCGTACATCATCCTTTTCCTGTTGACCGCGGGGTTGCTGATGACAAACGACAGCGAAGCATACACCGGCGAAACGCTCGATGACGTTTTCACGGAGTACTGCGACGCCATTCAGGCGTCCGACCTTGAGCTTCTCTTCGCCACGGTAACACAAGGCGATGAGTTCACCTTTATCACCGCCGGTGGACGCCGGATCGATGGGCGGGAAGGCTACTACAACTTTCACGTCGACTGGTTTTCTGAAAAAGACTGGACGATCGAATTCGAACTGGAAAAAACCGTCCAGCAGGCGGACTGGGGCTACACCGTGGCGATCTTCCGTTACGCGGCGAAAACACCTGAAGGTGAACCCTACTCCTTCGACTCGCATTTCACCCTGTTTTTCACGAAGGAGAACGGACGTTGGGTCGTTGTCGCGGACATCTGCACTCCGATCCGCGGGTCCGAGGGATAGCTCGCAGTAAGAAGCGGTTTCCGATGTAAGGCGGTTTTGTACTTTAGATTGGTTGGTAGACGAGCGTGCTTGTTGATCAGGAATCGTTGTCTCAATGGAGGTAACGGTTGGTGGACAGGGCGCGCGTGAAAGAGGAGCTTTACTCACGCCTCGGTTGGATCTCCTATGACATCCCCTGGCTGGAAGAGCACAACGTGGAGGCGCGTCATCGGGAGAGGCGGGCTCTGTACGAGGAACTGGAGACCTTCCCCTCCATTTCGACAGACATGCTCAAACCGCGGCATGGTCCGTTGTCTCCGGGGTGCTTCGCGTGCCGGGCAGGGACCTGGTCCTGCCTATTCTTGAACAACCGCTGCAACTCAAACTGTTTCTGGTGCCTGCGGGATCGTACACCCGAATGCGACTCCCTCCCCAGCGCTCACGGCCTGGATTTTACAAATCCCGAAGAGTACGCCGTATTTCTCCGTCGCTGTGGCTACAACGCGGTCGGTTTTTCCGGCGGCGAACCGCTGCTCTCGTTTCGTCAGTTGCTCGATTACACCCGGACCGTGCGAAAACGGCTGGGTTCCGGGGCATGGATCTGGATCTATACCAATGGCATACTCGCCACTGCGGAAAAAGTCTCGGCTCTGGCAGAAACAGGCATCGACGAAATTCGCGTGGACATCGCGGCGAACGGGTACGATCTCGCCCCGTTGGAACGAATCGCCGGACATGTGCCGGTTCTGACGGTGGAAATTCCCTGCCTGCCGGAAGATGAATCGAAACTTGAACGATTGCTTCCCACCCTGCAGGAGATCGGCGTCGCCCATCTCCACCTCCATCAACTCACCGCGAACGCCGGGAACGTGCACAAATACCTCGATCGAGGATACACCTTCCTTCACCATCCGGCGTTGACGGTTCTCGAGTCTGAATTCGCGGCTCTGCGCCTGCTGCGCCGCGCGGCGGAATGGAAGCTCACCATGGGAGTCCAGATCTGTACGAAACCCTACAAGAGATGGACTCAAGGGCGATCGAGGCGACTGCGCGCTCTGCAGCATGCAGGATCGACTCCAGCCTTGACGACTGTCACCGCGACCGGTTTCCTGCGTGAGCTGATCGTCAGTTCTCCGGCAGATTCAGTCGGTGAGGTCGGATCGTGGTTAAGGAAACGGGGCAACGCAGCGCTGGAGTGGCAACGGATCGGCGAAAGCGAACGGTTTCGGGTGTCATGGACGGCATTGACAGAAGACGTACAAGAAAACCTGATTTTTTCCATTGACTATCGTGAACCGATGGTCGTCAACGTGAACAGCAAGCAGGTTTCCGGTGGCGGGCAGGCGGAATGCGGCTGGACGACCCAATTCATCCCCGCTGGCGGGGTGCAGATGCTGACCAGCGAGGAACTGCACTGGCTGTGCAACCGTATTGCCGGTTCCCGCACTGATTCAATGCCTGAGTCGAGCGATCCGTCAACCGTCCCCGAACGGTTGGCTCCCCGGGAAACACCTGATGATTCGACAGATTTTTTCTGACCGACGGTCGGGGTTTGCGGGCACTACGGACAACCATCCTGCCGATTGAACCGTCGATCATTTGAAGTCAAACATGGTTCAGGATCCACCCTCGCCCTCGGAAGCGATCCAGGAACGGACATCGAGCGCGACTCGCCAGATCCCGGCAACATTCCTCCAGATCCGCATGTAGGCAAACTCCCGTACCTTCCCCTCCCGTTTCGCCGTTCCGGTGCCATAGGCGAGGGCGAGATCGCCACGGGGCGCCACCTTGATTCCGGTGGGAGTCCAGGATGAAGTTCCGGTCTCTTTTTCAAGGATGGCGCTCTGATCTCCACGATCACGCGCGGGGAGGTATCCCTCCCGGAGAATCACAGCATCGACATCGAGAACGGCAAGCAACGCGGGGCGTGAGCCGCGCCCTTCGGAACGCCGGGACAGCACACGTTCAGCATTTACAACGGCGCGCCTGTACCCGTCAGGGTTCGGCCGTTTGCTCTGGTCCGCTTGTCCACCTGTCAAATGATGAACAGTGATCCCTTCCAGGCTCACGATTTCATGCGAAACCCCGATATCAGCCAGTGCCCGCCAGGATCCATCCTCATCTTTCCGCCAAACCGTGGCGTAATGTCCCCCTGCAACGGGTTCGGTCGCTGTCGAATCGGGGAAATACTGCCAGGGTCCGCTTGTCCAGCCAAATGAACCCGAGGCATCCATCTCTGCAACGTCGGGTGTCCACAGCAGCCTTGCGGGCGATGGTTCCCGGCTCTCGTACAATTCGCGCCCATTGACCGGGCCGGGATTGAAGACGACTGCATCCTCGGCCAGGTACTCCAGGAAACCGTCGCGAATACTTGCGGAATCCATGTATACCGCAAAGTTCTTCTCCGCCTGCAGCAACGGCTTGATCGCCTCGTCCATTTCAACTCCCATCGCAGTGCTCCCTGCGATCAACAGGCTGACCGTCACCAAACCACCAATGATCCTTGCGGTACGCATCAATTCCTCCCGTTTGCAGAACACAAGGTAGCGGTCCGGCACCTTCCCGAACCACTCCGGTCTCCGCCCATCGGCATGCTTGAAAACCAACACTCACATCACAGGGCGAGGTAGAACAACAATCCGAAGAAATGGGAAATGCTTCCGCCGAGAACGAAAAGGTGCCAGACGGAATGGTGGTAGGGAAAACCGCGCCAGACGTAGAAGACAACTCCGAGGGTGTAGCAGGCGCCGCCAATCGCCAGCCATTTGATCAGACCCGGCGGCAGCAACGTGATCATCGGTTTGAACGCAAAGACGATCATCCACCCCATCAGCAGGTAGATCGTGACTGATATTCCCTTGTAGCGACCGAGGTACATCAGCTTGAACACTACACCGGCCAGCGCCAATCCCCAGATCACACCGAACAGCGTCCACCCCCACGGTCCGCGCATTACGGTGAGCACGATGGGCGTGTAGGTCCCGGCAATCAACAGGTAGATCGAGGAGTGGTCCATCAGTTTGAAAAACACCTTCACCTTGGGATTCTGAAACGCGTGGTA
>JAZDLX010000071.1:0-10825 GCA_043801585.1 bacterium
TCCCACTCCTCCGGATGGTATTCGTTCAGATAGTAGACTCGTTTGATTCCCACGGCGGCGATCATCTTGGCGCAATTGAAACAGGGCATCACGGTGACGTACATATCACAGCCGTCTGTAGACGGTCCGAATCGCGCGGCTTGGGCGATGGCGTTCATCTCGGCGTGCACCGTGCGCACACAGTGTTCGTTGTGCATCGCATGGCCGACTTCATCACAGGTGACACTGCCCGAGGGCGCACCGCCGTAACCACTGGCGATCACACGCTTGTCCTTGACGATTACCGCTCCGACACGTGCGCGGTCGCAGGTCATGAATTGTGACCAGAACCTGGCGAGGTCGGTGAACCGTTTTTGCCACTTGTCCGGGCGTGCAGCATCCTTGGCGATCATCCCTCGCCTCCACCACTAAGATCGTTGTTGTTCGCGGCTTCTTCTATTTTTCTGAGGAGTTCATCAGGCGGGCGGACCGGTTTCGAATCCTCGACACGGAACCAGATGCCGATTTGTGTTGCACGGGCACGCAGCTCGCCGTCCACGGTGAATTCAGCGTGAAGCGCAAATCGGAGACGTCCACCCGGAGCAACCCACATGGCGCCGGTTACTTTCTCAAAAAGCCTGATCTGCCGAACGTAATCGATCTCGGTGCGCAGCAAGGCCGGCATCACTCCTGACGATGCTTCATGCTTGAGCGGGTGGTAACAGTCAAGCCAGGCGAGTCGCAGGTCTTCCAGCCAGCGGATGTAGCTGATGTTGCTGACATGGTTCGATGCGTCGATGTCGTAGGTCTTCGGCACGAATTCCAGCGTCACCGACAGAATTCGTGGAGTTTGTCCATGAGTTGTCACGATGAAGATCCTGGTTCGGATTGATCCCTATTTGCGTTTCTTCGAGCTCTTCTTCGTTGTCTTCGGCTTGGGTTTTGGCTTGGGCGGATTTTTCAGTTCCTCAATCGCTTTCGTCACCGCCGGAACGTTATTGGTTGAGAGGACATCCGCGCCATGACGGTAGAGATCCTCGTAGATCCCGATGCCTTTCGCGGCAGCACGGCGGTCCGGGTTGCCCATGGTGCCGAGAATGCAGCGAATTCCTTTTCCATGGAGAAGGTCATAGAGCGCCTTGTCCGCCTCGGTGATGCCGACGAAGGCGATCATGTTTTTTATCGGAATGCCCGCGTCGACAAGCCGCTGCAGATCCTCTTCGTTGCGGATATTCACGGAGAGCACCAGATCCGGGTCGAGATGGTGGTAGGCGATCGCCTGGTTCGCGTTGTAGGTGATCACCACGGCGTACCCTCGGGCGTCATGTTCGTTGATCGTATCGACGATCTTCCCGGGGCGAATGGACCGTTTGACATCCACCGTGAGCACCGCACGGCCGCGCGCCCAATCCAGCACCTCGCCAAGAGTGGGTGTATGAAAAACGGTGGTGTCGCCGGTCGGGTCGATCAGGTACCGCGATCGGATATCGTCGAAATAGAGATCGGAAATATGTCCCTGACCCGCCATCGTTCGGCCGAGGGTGTCATCATGCATCAGCACCAGCATCGAGTCGGCGGTCTGGGCAACGTCCAGTTCGATCAGGCAGGGGAAATAGGTCAGTACGTGATCGAAGGTCTCGATGCAGTTCTCCGGGTATCCCGCCTCCGGCCCGCCACGGTGGGCGCTGATCAGGGGTTGTCGATCGGATGTCCAGCGCAGGTAGAACTGGAGGCTGGATGCGTCCGACAGCCTGACTGTGTGAGGTACCTGCGCGGTGCTGCTCTGAGCCTGTGCCTGAGGGACGAGGAGCAGGGACGCAGCGAGGAGAAGGACCAGCAGTGACGTTCGTCTGAATGGTGGATTCATGATGACCTCATGCATGGTAGATGGTAAGCGTCCGCAGGGATGCTCACGTTAGAAAATCTCGTTGAAAAACCGTTTCATCTCGTCCCAGGAACGGCGGTCCGCCGTTTCGTTGTACGCCGCTCCACGGCTCGGATCGTTGCCCGCGGAAGGGTCCGTGAAGGCGTGGACTGCGCATCCATAGGCGACAAATTCCCAGCGCACACCCCCGTCCTGCATCTCCTTGCGGAAGGCTTCGACCTGTTCCCATGTCACATTCGGGTCGTCCGCTCCGTGACAGACGAGCACCTGTCCCCGGATCGCATTCGCCTCACCTGGATTCGGAGTCTCCAGCCCACCGTGAAAACTGACTGTGCCCAGCACATCGGCACCGCTGCGTGCGAGTTCAAGGGCGCAGGTTCCGCCGAAACAATAGCCGATTACTGCTATTTTCTCGGGATCGACATTCGGGTGCAGGCGAAGCTGTTTCAACCCGGCGGCGGCGCGGCTTCGCATCACGCTGCGATCCCTGTACAGGGGACCAGCAAGGGCGGAGGCTTCCTGCGAGCTCGTTGCGCGTGTTCCCTTGCCGTACAAGTCGAGAGCAAAGGCAACATACCCCAATTCGGCGAGTTTGCGGATGCACATCTCCTCGTATCCGCCGAGACCTTTCCACTGGTGAATGACGAGGATTCCGGGACGGCGTCCTTCGATTGCATCGTCGCAGGCGACTTTCCCCTCGAAGGTCGCCCCATCATGGGTGTACTCGACGGTCTTCATCACAATCTCCGAGTGGGCGGTGGGAACCAGCAGGACAAGAAACAGAAGGGTCATCACTTTTTTCATCTTGGTCTCCCTGCAGTTGCGGCGCCCCACGGTTTCGCCAGAATGCAATGAAAAGCGGCCGGATGCAAAGCATCCGGCCGCGGAATGTTTTCTCCGTGGAGCCACGGGATCAGTCGGGGATTCGATAGAGGGTCAACTGGGTCATCGCCACCCGGGTCGCTTTCAGGTAACGTTTCGGACCCTTGCCGAGACTGACGGTTCGAATCGCCTTGAGTTTGGCTGGATCGAACCCAAGCCCTTTCAAAAGGTTGTACCTCGTCGATTCGTAAGGAGTCTCCGGGAACACGACGTACTTCACATTCCGCTGCTTCAACAACTCCGGTGTGCGGCCGTGAATCATCGCATTGGCCATTTCTCGGTCGGTGACCCCGCGCAGGTCCACGATGTGACGATGGCTGCGGTAGGCGAGCATCCCGATGTCGAATCCGGCAACCGACTGGTCTTGCGGCACATTTTCGAGGACGACGTAGGCCATTTTCAACTGGACCATGCGCAGGTGATCGACGGCATCCGCATGCCACCCTGCCCAGCGCCATGTCTGCGGAACCAGTCCCGCCAGAAGCAGCGCCGCCAGGGCAACGGAGAACACTTTGCGGAACCCTCCCTCGGGCAGTTTTTCGATCAGGTAATTCCAGCCGAGCAGAACGACAATCGGCATCAACATCCAGAACGCCGCGAGGTAGCGGCTCATGTGTCCTTCATGCCCGATCACGATTCCGACGAAGAAGGGGGTAAGCAGGAGGTACACCCCCGTCGCTCGTCCCGTGGACAGGCCACCCACCATCAACCGAATCCAACCCACGACGAACAGAACAAAAACGAAAATCGTCCAGATCCAACCGACAGTCCCTCCGGGGCCGATGTCCGATTGCAGCCTCACCGCGATGTCGCGAAAGTAATGCAACATCGACAGCGAGGGGTCGCCCTGCCAGGTGAACAGCTGCGTGCCGAGTCCGTACATCCAACGCCTTCCAGTCAAGGCGGTGGGCGGGGTTCCGGCGAGCATCGAGATTACCGCAAGACCGGCGAGAAAGACGACGAACACCTGGATGAAGCGTTCCGTGGGCCGTTCCATTGCCCGGTACCAGTTCTTGAACCGGTGTTTGCCGGAGACCGCGTTGTAGAGGTCCGCCAGCCACGCCGTAAACGCCGCAAATACCACCTCAGGCCGGATCAGGCTGCCCGCGACAAAGGATGCCGTCGACCGTTTCGACCACCCCTGTCCATGGAAATAGAGGGCAAGGATGACAAACGCCGCGATCAGCATTGCCTCCAGTCCTGTCAACGACAATGCAGCGTCCTGCCCGAGCAGCGTGACAATTGCCGCCACCGTCCACGCCGCGGCCGGTTTCAGCATCGCAAAGGCGTAACGGACTGTAAACGCCACGGCAAACCCGAGCGAAAGGACGGACAGGAAGATCGCCCCGATATCCGGGCGAACGCCGATCCAGGTCAACAGCGTCATGAACAGCGTCCAAACCGGACTGCTCGATCCACCGCCTTCCTGGCCGGGATTCAGGCCGAGAACTCCCGTATCCGCGAGGTTCATGGCGAGAACGGTGTGGATATACCCTTCGTCGAGGCTCAGAAGGAAGCCACCGCGAGCCTGGGACACGAAGTGATAGATGATCGCGAGCAAGACGGCAACAACCGCGGAGATAATCGCAGGCCCCCAGCCCCAGGGATCAAACAGCCAGATCGGTTCGCGGGGTTCTGTTATCTCCGAATGGCGTTCTCCAAGATGCGGCATGTCCGCATTGGTGAGCATGCGTTCCTCCTCGTACTTGAGCATTCAACGAGGATCTGATTATCAATTTTCTGGAAGATAGGCATTTTCAAGGGTGACTTCTTCTGGTAGAGTCAAAGAAAACAACTGCACTGCTCGGGCGACACGGGGAGCTGCGGACGCGGAAGTGGCGAAAATGCTTACCCTTGGAAAAGCGCTGGCGATGTTGTCCGGAAGCGTCAGACTCGCGATCGGAACCCAATTTCCGGGAATTCCGCCGCGATAATTCAGCCATCCATCATAAAGAACGGCGACAGAAGCACCCCCGGCCCGGGACAGGGAATCCACCGCTTCGGACGTCAACTTACCCGCCTGCTGAAGCCGCATCACATCCGTGGAAGCCAGTCCCCAAAGGTCAATCACACGGACGTTGCCATCGAGAGCAACAGCACCAGGATCATGAATCACAACAGTTTCTCCTGCAAAATATTCCCGGAACAGGCGAGCTGTCTCGAGCGGTTGATCACGGATATCCTCCATGGCTTCCGAAATCCTGAGGGTGAGCCATGTCCGTCGCGCGAGATCATGAGCAGCGGGAAAGAGCAGGAAAAGCAGGAGCAGGATGGCAAACCCCATCTGTCCACTATGCGGCAACGAGCGCAGAGATGCGAACCACGAGCTTACGGAGACTTTCATCTCACGACCAAATACATAAAAAATGAGAACATGAAGGTACATCTCGTGACGATAGAGATTGTTCGTCTCCGAGAAGATCAAGTGTGCGATAATCATCGTTGCGGTGAGCATCAGAGTCAGCGCTGCACGGCTCCACGCCATACCCCTGCGCAGGTAATGGATCAGAGCGAATGCGCCGAGTGCAACGCCAGTGTACATGAAGGAGTTCATCCGAATCGGCTGAATGCCGTGCCAGAAGACCCAATCCTCGATACTGCCGGTAAACACGTCCGGCGGATGGTCCATCACCCCCTTCAGATAGGCCGTGTTCGGCAGGGGCGGACCTCCCTGAGAGGTGGCATACAGGGCATACAAAACCGGCGGCACCAGGGACACCAGCAGGAGCCCGGTGGCGAAGCCCCATCGGCGGCGAAGGACGAGGAGAACGGAGAGCGGGACAATCAAGGCGAGTCCCTCGTACCGCGTCGCCGTGAGCAGGGCCGCCAGCGCCATCATCACAACCCGACTCCGGGTGTTCAATCCATCGCCGTCATCCGCAATGAGTCGCTCGCCGAGGTTCAGCACCAGAATCGTCAGGATTGCATGCAGGACATGCTCCATGCCGAGGCAGACGGTCACCAGCAGGGGAGCGCCGACGAGCACCGCAAGCAGCAACAGAATTCTCGTCGGGGCGCTAATCTGGTGTTTTCGAAATTGATCGTCGAGAATCAGCAACAGCAGGAGCATCAGGATCAGGTTGATGAAGAAGGGCGCAGCGGCATGAAAGCCGAAGATCCTGAAGAGAACGGCGAGCAGAACGGTCCAGAGGGGCGAGGATGACGCGGGAGTGAACCCGTCGGGATTGACGCTCCAGACGCCGTGAAAGGCGAGGTTCCTGGCGAGAGCGAGATGAATGTAGGAGTCGTCGCTGGGATACACATAGTCGCCTCCACCCATCCGCGAACTCATGGCGTAAAGCGACATGGCCCAGATCATTCCCGCGACACATACGACAACGATCGGGACGTAGAACCATTTACGATCATTTGGTAAGTCACGAGTCATTCGGACTCCAAAAGGAAAACCGTGGGGTAATGTACTCCACGGTTCACCTATCTGACGGTCTTGATGCAAAACCCTACCAAATGGTTTCGATCTTCGCCCCCTTGTAGAAATGTGCCAGGATCTTGTCGTAGCTCTTGCCGTTGACAGCCATCACACCGGCTGCGGTCTGGTCCATGCCGACGCCGTGCCCGAAGCCGGCGCCGAGCAGGATCACCTCCACCGGGTCGCCCATGTCGCCCATCACCAGATCCACGATAAAACAGGAGCTGTTCAGCGCACTCTCCGAAAGGACCCGGCGAATGTTCAGCTCGCCCCTGACCTTGTGGTTGCGATGGCTGCCGAGGATCTCCAGCTCGGTAATCCGCCCGGAAACACCACGCTCGAGCGGCTGGATGTCGATCAGGGTGCCGATGTCGAAGCCGAGTTTACGCTGGATGATGTCCTCGAGGTCACGACGGGCGTAACGGACTTCCCAGCGGAAATAGCGTGTGTTCCGGTCGAGGATGTCGATGCCCGTGTTCCGCGGGTTCGACCAGGTTTCGGGGTAGGAGCGCACCCACTTCTGAACGTCAACATCCTTCGTCAGGTCGTAAGGAAATTTCTTCGCCGCTTTCGAGTCCATTACCGGAGCGCCGATAAGGTAGGATTCACCCGGCGGCATCCAGTACTCCTTGCTTTCGGTGTGACCGCCGCTGTTGCTGTGGAAAAAGGCTTCGCAGACTCGATTGCCGATTTTCAGCACCTGCCCTGAGGTTTCATCAACGGCCTTCGTTGTTGCCTCATGCTCCCGTGTCACTCCGCTGAACACCTGGAAAAGAACCGTTGCCGGAAAGTCGATGGGATCGTTCGCTGGACGGCTGGCGAGTTTGGCCACGGTGTAGCTGCGTGCCGCCACCGCCTGGGCTTTCAGCGCTTCCAGCGGATAGGTGTAGTGCATCTCGGAGGGGATGACACCCTTCAGGTAATCGTCAAGTATCAGCTCGTTGATCACCAGCAGATTTCCCCCGTTGTCAATGCGGACTTCGATCACGCCACGGTACACCCGGTCTTCGGTGTGTTCCCAGTGGAAACCGACACCCACACGCAATCCATAGATCGTTACTTCGGTGGCGGTGTCCTCGGGAACGATGCGGAATCCGAGGTCGAGGATTGCGGATTTATCGTACTCGGCATCGTACACCTCGACCTTGCCATCGGGATCACTGATACGGTGGCGAAGGATGCGGGGGTGGAGATCATCAGTGCGTTCCGAGAGTCTTTCGAACAGCGGCCGGGCCTGTTCTTCACGTTCGTATGCCCCGACGATGACCATCCACCGCATGCCCTCATGGATCACATTGCCGCCGATCTGGACTTCGCGGCCCAATGGCAGCACCCGTGCGGGGTGTTCCTCTTCGCGGAGCGACCCGGCGAGAGTTTCCGCCTCCTTCTCGGTATTGCAGGTATCCACGAGGATGCTATAGACGAATTTGGCCGGTGTGCCGCTCTCGACTTTGCATCGCCAGCGCAAATCTGTATGAATCTTGTTATAAATCGTTTTATCGTTGATGTCGGTGAGTCGGAAAGGACCTTTTACACGAAAATCAACCTGACCGTAGCCATCCAGCAGTCCGACGCGAACAAGCGGCTGTGAGCCTTTGACGACTCGGGAAGCAGTGGGTGAGGCGGTGGAGGGAGTGGTGGTGCCTTCGATCGAAGGTGTCATCGGGCCTGTCTCCTTCAGAGGTGCAGCACAACTTGCAACAATCAATGCGAACGGGGCGAGATTCCGAAACAGGCGCGCATTGCTGAATTTTCTCGCCCGTTTCAATTCCCCATGGTCGGGATGAACTCCCGCATACGGGCAATTCACGCCGGATCCTTCCGAACCTGCAACCAACCGCGCTTAATTATTTCGTTGTGCAAACGGCGCACAGCATCATCTGCTCGTGCCGTTTCAACACAAACCCAAATCTCGGAATCCGTCGAGATCAATCCGTAAGATTCGATCCGTTCATCTTCAAATGATGAGGTGATGATGGTCTGTAATCCGTCGACACTCCGACCGGACGTCACAACCGTTATTCCTGACAGCGGAGTGGAATCACCGGGATTTCCCTCCTGCCAGAGGATCCAGCGGCCACGCTGCTCGACGACACGACGCAGTCCATCGCCCGGAGGAAGTGGACCGGTGCCCTGGATTCGGGTCAACCCATCCCGCCGCGCGATACCCACTACTTCGCCACAGTCGAAGGGACGGTCCGTGATGATTGTCCCGATTTTATCCGTGGAACTGTTGCCAAGTGCTAAGGTAACGTGATGATCCTGTGCCAGTCGAGCCGCCTCGCTCTGGAGCGCTTTGGTGCCGCCGCGGGCCATGCGAAGAGCGCTTCTATAATCCAGTTGTTCGATCAGTTCAGCCCCGGGAACAACGCCAGGATGCGCCGTGTAGATGCCGTTGACATCCTTCATCAGCTCGCAACGGTCGGCGTTGATCGCTGCGGCGAGAGCGACCGCAGTCAGGTCCGATCCGCCGCGCCCGAGGGTCGTGATCTCCTTGTCGACAGACACGCCCTGGAATCCCGCAACCACGACGGTGAATCCCTCTTCCAGCGCCTTCAGCAACCGTGTCGGACGCACATCCACGATGCGCGCTTCACCGTGATGGGTATCCGTGATGATCCCGACCTGGCTGCCGGTATAGCTGACCGCGCTTACTCCCTCGGCCTCGAGCGCCATCGCCAGCAGGGCGCAGGATATCCGTTCGCCGACCGATAGCAGCATGTCCATCTCCCGGCGCGGCGGATTCGGGTTCAGTTCGCGTGCAAGCTCGATCAGGTTATCCGTCGTTGCCGCCATCGCGGAGACGACGATCACGAGCTCGTCGCCATTCCATTTCATGTCGGCGAGGATCTTGGCAACGGTGCGGAGTTGTTCGGGTTCGCGCAGGCTGCTGCCGCCGTATTTCCGGACGATGCGGGCCATTTCAGAGACCCAGGACGTCTTTCATCGAATATCCCCCCGATCGCTTTCCGTGAAGGAAGCGAACTGCCGGTGCGACACCGTGGGCGAAGGCCATGCGGCTTTCCGCTCGGTGGATGATTTCAATCTGTTCGCCGTCAACGGCGAACAGGATGCGATGCTCGCCGACCACTTCGCCGATGCGCAGGCTGACAACCTGAACGGAACCGCCCTCACGCTCGAGCTGTTCGGCTATTTTCTTCGCCGTTCCCGAGGGCGCGTCCACTTTGTGCTTGTGGTGAGTGTCGACAATGCCCACGTCATACTCCTTGCCAAGAATGCGGCGGATGCGTGGCAATTCCTCGAGGAGAAGGTTGACACCCAAAGAGAGGTTCGGCGCAATGATGTGAGCGCAGGAGAGGCGGTCAAGACGTTGTGCCTGCTCCTTCGAGAAACCGGTCGTCCCGATCAGGATCGGACGACCCAACTCTTCCGCACGCAGCGCATGACGGTAGGCTGCGTCGGGGAGCGACACATCCACCCAGACATCGCTCTCGAAGGATTCTGAGGTGTCGTCCGGGACGATGGGTATGCCCATCACCTCACGGGCGTCCGTTCCGGGTTTGTCGATGGCATGGAGGACATCGATGTCCGGTTCACGTTCCAGCGCGGACAACACGGAGCTTCCCATCCGTCCAGCAGCTCCAAACAGGGCAACACGGATCATCGGCGCCTCGAAAGCTGTCGTTTTACGGCGCTCATAGCAGACCCAAAGTTTTCAAATCTTCGTCGATCCGGTGTTCCGTGGATTCGGTAACCGGAGCGAGCGGTTCACGGACCTCACCGCCCGGAAGATCAAGCCGTTTCATCGCATACTTCACCGGACCCGGACTGCTCTCGGCGAACAGGCTGACACAGAGCGGGAGCAGCGCGTCATGGATCTTCAGCGCGTCGTTCCGTTTGCCGGATTGATGAAGCTTGAAGAGTTCCACAACTTTTTCCGGAACAAGGTTGGAGAGGACGGATACGACGCCCACTCCGCCCACCTCAAGGATCGGCAGGTTCAGGCTGTCATCGCCGGACATCACCGCCACCGTGCCGCCGAACCTTCGCGACGCTTCCCAGATCTGCGCGAGATTTCCAGAGGCCTCCTTCAGCGCACCCACGGATGGGATTTCCATCAACCGGGAGAACGCGGCGGGGGTGAGGTTCGATCCGGTGCGGCTGGGGACGTTGTAAACCATGATCGGCAGCTCAGGAGTAGCTTCAGCGATCCGGCTGAAATGGCGGACAAGACCCGCCGGAGTCGGTTTGTTGTAATAGGGCGTAATCATTAGCGCGCCGTCCACGCCGAGCTTCGCGGCTGTCAACGTCCGGTCCACCGATTTCTGGGTGTTGTTTGTCCCGGTTCCCGCGACCACCCACGCTTTTCCCTTGGCAAGGTTGACAGTGATCTCGATAACTTTTGCCCATTCGTCCGCATCGAGCGCGGGAGTCTCACCGGTCGTTCCGCAGGGGACGAGGCCGTGGATTCCGGCGTCGAGCTGGCGTTTGACCAGGGTTTCGAGACCCGGTTCATCGAGCTTCCCATGTGAATCAAAAGGCGTGATAATCGCGGTGAAGACGCCTTCCCAGGGGACGCGCCGCGTGGCAGTGTCGCTCATGGTGATTGTCCTTATTGCTACGGGTGGGCGGATTTGACTGTGCGTTCTCGGTCGCGCAATCAAGCCAAAGGTGAACGTAGATAACTG
>JAZDLX010000072.1:0-6339 GCA_043801585.1 bacterium
GGGGAGGGTTTCTCCGGGTTGGACGCAACCTGAGCGACTCTCTCCTTGACGAGAGCCAGCACCCCCTTGTCCCGGATTTTCTCGATCTGGGGGGCGGTGATCCCATCCAGCCTCACACGATAGACGACCGTCAGCTTTCCACTCTTCTCGTCCACACCTGCAATGCCATAAACCGTTTCTTCGTGGAGTGCTCCCGACAGCTTTCGCAGGGGTGCGTGGGAAACCACAATGCTCTCGATATTGGCGCGGAGATCCTTGGAGAAACTCTCCCAGGGAGGTGTGATCGTGAAATCACGGTTATAGAGGCCACGTCCGGTCGGACTTGTTGCCGATTGCCGGGAGAGGTAGTGCAGAAGGCCGCGTGTGGTGACGGCAATGACCGCGGCGTCGATGGCGTGGTGACGATGATCGGCGCGCGACTTTTTCACCGGGCCGTCATCGCCGGTGTTCTCGGCAAGGATTCGGTTCAGGTCCCAGGAACGCCGGAGAGCTGCGGTCGCCTGGCCCTTGCTCACTTGCACGTCTGATCCGAGCTGACACAGGTAATCCTTAACCTCGACCGCGATGTAGCGGGTGTCGTTGAGCTGCCGCTCGATGAAATCGTCGAGCTTGACCTCCTTCTGCTCGAACTTGCGTTTTTTCACATGCGGCATGAACTTCATCGTTGTCAACCGTTGGTGAATCGCGGCGTATTTCTCCGGGTCGCCATTGTAGGCTTCGTAGGGAGTCTGGTTGCGTTTTACGGCGCGATTCTCGACGGCGATACAGAGCGACTTGTTCATGTAGGAGTCATCAAGGCAGCGGGAGTAGGGGATGATGTGCTCGACATCTACTTCGCCGCTGCTGAAGAGCATCTGGCGGGAGATGGGTTTGCCGGTGTAGGGACAGGTCTCGTTGCATTCCTCCCAGAGGTGGAATTTCTCGATGTCGGCTCGACTGGGGTGGTGGATTCCGAACTCTTTTTGAAGGATTTCGATGGTCTGTTTACGCTTCTTTTCCAGATCGGTCTGTTTCTTCTGGTACTCCTGTTTCTGTATCCGCGTCATCTTCATTTCACGGGCCATTTCGATGCGGATGACCTCGGGTTTGCCGTATTCACGGATCAGGTTGTTAACCACCTTGCGCACCTCCCACAGGGCTTTCTGAACGACCGGGTTGCGGAGGTTGGGTGGCTCCGAGAGCACGAGTCGTCCGGGGCTGTCGTAGGCGGTGTGCAGGGCGTGGTGGTAGCCTGCTGCTTTGCAGGCTTCATCATACCGAAGCCCCTGCTCGAGATGAGGGAGGATTTTATTGAGAGCTTTCATTGAAAGGCGGGCATAGCCGTTCTCGAGTTCGAGCTCCGCGAGCTTCTGCGCGGTTTCCTCGTCAAATCCCCAGTGCTCTCGCATCCGCTTGAGAAACCCACCTGCGTGGTCAATGGTCAGCAGATCGGTGACAAGCTGATCACGCTGTTCCTCGGACAGCGCTTGCCAGGCTGGTTTGCCGATGGCTTTCTGAAGATCGACCGAGGTACGGTTTCCCACCAATTCACTCTTTTTGCCCTGTTCGAGGTTGAATAATTCGTTGTCGTGCAAGTGGATTTTTTTCTTTGCGCTCCCCCATTTCAGCCCTTTCTGCTCCTGCAAGGTCTTGTACAGCATGGCGCGTTCTTCGAGAGACAGTTTTCGCCACTCACAGGTCTCAGGATTGCGCACTTCGAGGTGGTTCAAATCCTGGCGAATGCGGAAGCGTTGGAAAGCGAGTGTGGCGATGGAGGCTCGAGGACGGCGGTGTTCAAACGTGCAATGGCCAATCAGGTGTTTCTGCACTTTGAGCGGGCGCTGGAAGAAGATGATGCGGAAAAGGTCAGCCTCGAGGTCAGGAGTCAGCAAAGTTGAATGGAAACGGCGCTGAGCGGAAATAAATGCTCGAAACTCGTCGCTGAACATCTCTCGTGCCGTATAACGTCCGCGCTGTTTGGGCTGTAAGGCGAGAAATTCCCCAAGCGTGCGAGCGCCGGACGTTTCGATTTCCTTCGCCAGCGAACTGATCCCTTCCTTGACAGCTCCTTTTTCATCTTCCTTTTTTGCAGACTTCCGGTTGCTCAGAAAGCCGCGCCGCTGGTTCAGATGGTAGATTGCTCTCCCGATCTGGTGAGGTCCAAGCTTCTTTTCCAGCCCCTGTTTACGCAGGTGGTAGGGATTTTCTAATTGCATTAAAACCAGTAGAGCTTCAGGCTCCCCTGGAAGCAATCCTGCAGCTTGCAGACGGAGCTTAAGTGCTTGTTTGCGGCGATTGCGGCGATCATTGCGCCTTCGAGCGGATCTGGCGTCACGACGTGCCCAGTTCTTCGGTGTGCGAGTCTTCGCTTCGACAGCTTCCTGAAAGATTCGTACCCCTGTTGCGATCACACGATTCGGAATGCCCTTTTGATCCTCTCCGACAAGTGCCCATCCGATTGAGTTCGTGCCCAAGTCGAGTCCGAGAGTCATCGTTTGCTTTGACTCCATACGACCTCCTTGCATGTACGATTGATAGTTGTTAATATAAGTGCGTAGTGAAACTGACCGGTGCCTGCGTTGCTTGTCACAATAAGAAGCTTGACTTCGCAGGACACTCCCTTCGGGGAACCGTCGTCCCTCGCCTCTGGCGGGGGCGTTTTTTGTTGGGGAGAACAGAACGCCCGGCAACACGCCGGGCGTTTAACACATAGATCCTTCACTTCGTTCAGGAAGACTTATACGCCGGGTTCGGGAGACCCCGGCCTACGAACAGCGAGATTGCTTCGTCCGCCAGCTGGCGGACTCACAATGACACCTAAAACAAATTCTGTTCCTTCGCGTATTTCTCCAGCTCGTCGCGGAAGTTCGGGTGGGCGATGGAGATCAGCAGTTTCGCCCGTTCGCGGTAGCTCTTGCCATACAAATTCACCGCGCCGTATTCGGTGACCACCCAGTGAACGTCCGCGCGGGTCGTGACCACTCCTGCGCCGGGTTTCAACTGCGGGACGATGCGGCTGATCGTGTCGTTCTTCGTCGAGCTGGGAAGGGCGATGATCGGTTTGCCGCCGTTGGACATCGCCGCGCCGCGGACGAAGTCCACCTGTCCGCCGAATCCGCTGAACAGGCGCGGGCCGATGCTGTCGGCGCAGACCTGGCCGGTGATGTCCACCTCGATCGCGCTGTTGATCGCCACCATGTTGTCGTGCTGCGCGATGATGTTGATGTCGTTGACGTATTCGGTGGGGCGGAACTCGGCGATCGGGTTGTTGTCGATGAAGCTGAAGGTCTTTTTCGTGCCGAGCACGAAGCCGGCGACGATCTTGTTTCGGTTGATCGTTTTCTTTTCGTTGGTGATGATCCCCTCTTCCACAAGGTCCACGACGCCGTCGCTGAACATCTCGGAATGAATCCCCAGGTCGCGTTTTTCGCGGAGATGGTAAAGGACCGCGTCGGGGATGGTGCCGATCCCCATCTGCAGCGTCGAGCCGTTTTCGATCAGGTCAACGACGTTTTCCCCGATCTTCATCGGAACCTGGGTGGTGGGGTCGTCGGGGTTGAACACGAACTGCGCCATCTCCACCAGGTCATCGTTCGCCTCGACCACCCGGTCCAGCTTGTTGACGTGAATGAAGCAGTCGCCGAGTGCGCGGGGCATCTTCGGGTTCACCTGGGCGACCACGTATTTTGCACAATCGGCAGCCGCCTTGATCGTGCCGACGTCGGTGCCGAAGGAGCAGAAGCCGTGCTCGTCGGGTGGGCTGACATGGATCAGCGCCACGTCCACGGGAAGCGTTCCGGAAGAGAAGAGTTTCGGGACCTGGCTGAGGTGGATCGCCATTGCGTCGGCGCGTCCCTCGGCGATTGCCTTGCGAGCGTTGTGGCCGATGAACAGTGCGCGGTGGCGGAAGATTCCCTCGTACTTGGGGTCCATGTAGGGCGCCTCGCCCATCGTCAGGATGTGCGCTACTTCCACATCACGGAGTTGATCGGCGCGGGCGACCATGGCGTTGACGAGTTGATTCGGGACGGCGCAGCCCGGCTGGATGGCGACACGGTTTCCGCTTTCGATCAACTCCACCGCTTCGGCGGCCGTGCACCGTTTTGACTGGTACTTCTCAAGCCATCTCATCGCACAACCCCCATCCCTTCCACCCAGTCCACACCGAACGCTTTGCCAACCGTCTCACGGGCTACCTGCCCTTCGTAAAGGTTGAGGCCGGTGTTCAGGTACGGGTGTTCGAGCAGGGATTTCTTGATGCCGTCCCGGACAATCTTGCGAGCAAACGGGAGTACCTGGTTCATGAAGGCCCGCGTGGCGGTGCGGGGCACCTTCGCCGGGATGTTCGGAACACAATAATGGATCACCTTTTCTTCCACATAGGTGGGGTTGGAGAGGGTTGTCGGTCGGCTGGTTTCCACCGTTCCTCCCTGGTCGATGGCGACGTCCACAATCACGCTGCGAGGTTTCATCATCTTTACTTGCTCGCGGCTGACGACATGGGGAGTCGGGTAGTCTTCGACCAGCACGGCGGTGATCAGCACGTCCACAAATTGGCAGAGTTTCTCGACGTTTGTCTTATTGAGAATGCTGGTCTGCAGCCGTTTGCCGAAATGGTCGAGGGCGTAACGAAGCGGTGCGACCCGGTGATCGACAAGGACTACGCTTGCGCCAAGGTTGAGCGCTGTTTCGGCGGCGGCAGTGCCCACCACTCCCGCGCCGATGATTCCGACACTCGCCGGCGGAACCCCCGGCACACCGCTGATCAGCACACCACGTCCGCCACGGTCCGCGCTGAGGTAGTCCGCAGCTATAAGCACCGCAAGCGGACCGGCGATCTCGCTCATCACCCGGCGGACCGGATGTCCGTTTTCATTCTCGATATTTTCCAGTCCGATGGCAGTGACCCCGCGGTCGACAAGGTTCTGGAAAACCTCCCTGCGCGCGAGGGGAAGTTGCAGGTAGGAAAGAATGATTTGATCCTCACGGATCATCTCGCTCTCGGCGAGATTGGGGGACAGCACCTTGATCAACAGGTCCGCGCGGCCGAACACCTCTTCGGGGCTGTGCGCAATAGTGCCGCCAGCCTGCTCGTACTCCGCGTCGCTCCATCCCGCAGCCGTTCCCGCGTTACTCTCGATATACGCCGTCGCGCCCAATTCCACGAGCGAACGGACGCCTGCGGGGCTGAGTCCCACGCGGCGCTCGTCCACAAACCGTTCACGGGGAATTCCGACGATCATCCTGCGCTCCTCCTGGCTTTTCCCGTTACCACGCCGCAAACAAAACCTCCGGCGGGACGCCAATATACGGACTTGTGAAGGGACGAACAAAGCTTGCCCTGGACCCTGCGGAACCCCGGACGGCCTTGATCGCTCTTCTCCCCACCCCCATATTGGAATTCCCTTCCGGCGAGGCTCACACAGGTTCGCCGTGGGGGGAACCCCCACATCCACTGACCGGTGTCATGATGGGAAAGGTAGCAGCGGAGATTCCGATGAAACGTATAGCTCTTCTGGCACTTTTCGCACTGATCGCCGGCGGGTGCGCCAGTTTCCGTCCCGCCGCCAGTGCAAGGCAAAACATTCCGGTGTTGAAGGCGACGCCGTTGCCGGTGGACTCCACGGCGATGGCATCCTCTGGCAGCGCGGCAACGACGTCTTCAATGGTGGCGGATTCCGTCGGGATGGGAAAAGCCGCACGTTCCGATGGCTTGACAGTTGTCGAACCGACACCGGTCGATGACCTTGCACTACCCGAAGACGCGTTCCCTCAACTTCCCGACAGCCTCGACAAGAAGGGGTTCATCCCGAGCAGTGGACCGCAGCAACCCGGGCAGCCACCTCCAACACTTGGCGAGGGGTGGAAGGTCCAGGTGGGATCGTACACCGACAAGCAGGTGGTCAATGCGGCCGACGCCGAAGTCAAGATGAAGCACCCGGATCTCCCCGTACACCTCCGTTACCTCGAAGATCATTACATCCTTCTGGTGGGCAACTTCATCCAAAAGGAAAGCGCCGATTCGCTGCGGGATATTCTGCGAGCGGGAGGATACACCGACGCATTTGTTGTTCAGGCACCGGTGATTACGGGGCCGGGTAATGAAGAGGCGGATTCTTCAACAGTTCCCGCACCGGCGGAAACAGATACTGTGATGTCGGAACCCGTTCAGAAAACCGTGCCGGGGTTCCGGATCCAGGTGATGAGCGTGGGCTCGCGGACCGCTGCCGAACAGGAAGCGAAAAAGGCAGAGGTGCGCACCGGATTTCGGGCCTATATCGCCGAAGTGGACGGGGTCTACAAGGTGCGTCTTGGTAATTTCACGGCGAAGTTGGATGCCAATTCCCGCCTCGATCGTCT
>JAZDLX010000076.1:0-50313 GCA_043801585.1 bacterium
CTGGAATGCTCCGTTTTTGGGAAATATTCCAGATTTCGGATTCTTGGTCTCTGAGCTTAAGGGATGTACAGCTTGCGATCAAGCCATGATGACCATTCCTGTCACCCCAATCGGCTCACGGGCTCCAATCCTGTAACTTGACTGACGATGTAAAACGCGGCTCCCTGTTTCAGGGAGCCGCGGTGCAATCACAGTTCTTCCGCTCAGGCTTCCTCGGCAGCTTTGCTGGCTGCGTGGTTTCGCTCCAGAGTCGGTACGACGAGCTTGTTGAAGATCAGCAGTGCCAGGGCTGTGGCAAGTCCGACGAGGCCGTAAATGATCCACATCAGTCCGGGTTTGTTCTGGTCCTTCGCAAGAACCTGGTAACCCCAACCCGACAGGATGCCGCCGAAGAGGTTGCCGAGAGCGATACTGACGAAGTAATAACCCATAAAGAGGGCGGTTTTCTTTCGCGGGGCGATGCGCGCAACGTATTCCTGGCTCTTCGGGCTGGCAATCATTTCCCCGAAGGCGAAGACGACAACGGCGAAAATCGTCAGGGCGCCGCTGACTGCGAGGCTGTTCAACGCGATACCTGTGCCGGCAACGAGGGTGCCCACTACAAGCACCGGGAACGGTTTCCACCGTTGAATCACCCAACTGACCAGCACCTGGAACAGGACAATGGCTCCGGCGTCGATGTTGACAATGTATTCCGGATTCACCTGGCGGTATTTCTCGGCCCAGTCCTGGGCGACTGCCTGGATCATCGCCGGGTCGGCGTTCTGTGCGAGCTGACCGAAGGCAGCGATCATCTCCTGCTCGGGCGGACGCACCTTGAAATGGACGATCTGGAGCAGGACATCGTGGTACTGAGCGGCGTTGATCGCTCCGTGTTCGTTGACCAGCCGGGTGATTTCTCCTGTCAGTTGTTCAATGTTCACACTCGCGAGGAAACTGACGAAGCCGTGCCCGAAAATTCCCGCGAATTTCACCAGGTCGGCGGTATTCACGAAGTCGCGGATATACTCGGGAAGCGTAATGAATATCTGGTTGAAACTGGCCCAGAAACCGGACAGGATCAGCAGATACAGCACGAAAGGCCAGTTACCGATCTTGGCCTTCATCTCAACCAACCCGCTACTTTTGTCTTCGTGGAAGTATTTACTCCACACAAGAGCAATGATTGACCAGAGAATCGCTCCTGCGAGAGCCGAGGCGTGCCCAATGACTCCAACATAACCCAAGAGAATAACCACTGCCGCCGGAACTGCGATTCTAACGGACCAATTCCAGCCGTCAGAAATGATCAACAGTGCCCAGCCGATGAGAAGTCCAATGCCAAGAGAAGCGGTAATAACGTTTGTGGCGATCAGGATAACTGTGAACAGAGTCAGGTAGATGGATCGTGTAAGCTTACTGGCACTCAGGTTCGCTATTACCCAGACCACTGAAAATGTGAAAGTCAGACTCCAGGAAAGCCATTCTCCACCAGCGAGCATCAGGAGAACAATGATAGGCACTGCCGTTAAGGCAAAACGACCGTTGCCCAGCACTTCCTGGGCGTCCAGCAGCACCTTTTTCAGGCTGCGCTTGGTTTTCGATTGTGATTCATCCGTCGGTTCCTTGTAGAAGAAGAGCGTCGGGATGAAGTTGATTGCGATGGTGATGGCGAGCAGAACGAACACGTAGTTCCAGTCCAATACCCGCAGCATACCCGCGAAAATCGGGCCGACGAATCCACCGACGTTGACAATCATGTAGAATACGCCGAATCCCATGCCACGGTTTGAATCATTGGTGACCCGTCCGACGGTGCCGACGACGACCGGTTTGAACGTTGCAGCTCCAACGGCGACCAGAAGGAAGGCTCCGAAGAATCCCCAGAAGCTGTGAAACTGCCCGAGCAGGAAATAGGCCGGGGTGAGAATCGAAAAGGCGACCAGGAATGTCCGGCGGTATCCATAACGGTCGGCAAGCGCCCCGGTGATCACCGGGAACAGGTAAAGGAGGAAGGGAACGATTCCTTGCAGGATTCCTCGCTGGATGCTGCTGAATCCCAATCCACCCTGTTCGAGCGGGCTGGTCATGTAGAGAGACGAGAGCGCGAAGAAACCGTACCAGGCCATGCGCTCGAAGATTTCCATCACGTTTGCCACGTAGAAGGTCCGGGGAAACGGGGTCATCTTGCGTTTTGTTGTGTTTTCTGCCTCGCTCATCCCATCCTCTCGGGTTGCTTTGCATTCGGCTCACTCCCTCTGACATACGCCAGTTCGGGTACGGAAGGAGGATTGGGAAAGGTAACAAGCGCCGGATGCGAGCTCAATACAGAAACCCGGGAGGGAGAAAATGTGGGATGAACCGGGCTGGTGTTCTTTGGAACCGGGAAAGGACATGGGGCAGAACCTCATTCGGATCGGGGTTGCCAGGATCAGGTGCGCTCCACGGGGAGTCCCGCCGGGAGTGAGTACCTGTTCCACCCTGCTGCTTCCGTGTATATTCACCGCGCGTCTCGAGAGCCTCCGGGGGAAAGGCAACACCCCATGATCGATCGCATCCAACTACCCGAGGGCGTCAGGTTCAAGGTCTGCGCCCGGGATACAGATGACGTGGAGGCGATTGTGGCCGTGGATGTGAAAAAGCAGCAGCGGGTAGTTCTCTTTTCGACGCCCACCTGCTCCTGGTGCCGCCGGGCGAAGCAATATTTCCGCCAGCAGGGCGTACGTTTCAAGGAAGTGGACGTTTCCCGCGATGCGAAGGCGGCGAAGGATATGCAGCGCATGACCGGACAGATGGGTGTTCCGGTGATCCTGATCGGTTCGAACCGTCCGATCGTTGGATTTGACAAGAATACGATCGACCGTCTGCTCGGTCTCCACTGAGACTCCATCCGCAGCGGTATCCATGACCGTCACGACATGCGAGTATATCAGTCCTCGTGTTGCAGTAATGAGGGGACCGGAACTGGAAGAAAAACGACAGGGCAGCACTTGATAAAGCGTTGTCCAGGGCATTTGGATCAACCATAACCATGATAGGGGAGTGAACGATGAAGCTCGTTCCGCTTGGCGACCGCGTGGTGGTCAAGACCGTCGAGATGGAAGAGAAGACTTCCGGCGGTATCATCATTCCTGACACAGCGAAGGAAAAGCCTGTAATGGGCAAAGTCGTAGCGGTTAGCAACGACGACGAGGTGAAAGAGAACCTCAAGGTCGGCGATAAGGTGATCTACGCGAAATACGGCGGTACCGAAGTTGAGCTGGATGGCAAGCAGTACGTCGTCCTCGCCTATGGCGACGTGCTTGCGAAAATCAGCAAGTGAACCATTCCTGAGAGATCATCAATCCCCGGCGTTACCGCCGGGGATTTTTGTTTTGGCCATTTTTCTACGGTATCAGGAGACCGTTCTCTTTTCAAGAAATACGCCGGTTGTGGAACGCGCATCAGCTCGAGTTTTACGGGGTTCGACAGCGCCGATACTCAAGCTGAAACGGGTTAGCGATCCTGAGATAAATCCAGGATTATCAAAGAGATTAGCCTCTCCGACCTGGCGTGCCTGCCAAAGAAAATAGAGGGAAAGAACGTGCAGCATCCAAGGCAGATGGTGACGATTAAACCCAAGATTTTAGACGAAAGGGAACACTCCTGGAGGATCGAATCGATAAAGGCATGGTTGATTCTCTGTTCGTTATCTCGAAACGCATGAAATTTAAGTTGTTTAGAATGCAACAGATCGATGGTGGACAGGAGTCCCAAGGATGTATATGGAACAAAAAAATTGGATTTTTGATTCTATCGTCGTTTGACGTTTCCTACATTACTTTTGACGACACAGGGGGTGTGTTCACTGCTTCACCTTGTTTATACGACTCCAATGCATTGATTTCGCTTCCTTGAAGAACTTCCCCCGGACCTACTTCACCTTGGCGTTCATCTGAAGGGGGAAAGCTATGAAAGTGACCAGACTGTTGCTCGTGATTGGTGCTGTGTTTTGCGTCCTTTTCATCAACTGCGATCAGCTGCTGAATCCGGAGGCGGCGAACAATCCTCCTGATCAACCGTTCAGTCCCAATCCCTACTCAGGGCAAATGCTTGATCCAGGTGAGATTACTCTATACTGGCAGTGTTCCGACCCCGACGGCGATCCACTGACCTACGATGTTGCTTTCGGCAATAGTCCCAGCCCTCAGCAAATCGCGAACAAGATTTCCAGCAGGTCCTACGATGTAGGAAATGTCCTCCCCGGGACCTGGTACTGGCGTGTCGTGGCGCATGATTCGAAAGGGGAAGAGGCGATGGGGCCTGTCTGGAGTTTCCAGGTTATCCAACCGAACCAGCCACCTGAACAACCAAGCAATCCCTATCCAGCGGACAATGCCCAGAATGCATCCATCTACACACAGCTATCGTGGACATGCGACGATCCCGAAGGCGATGAACTCCAGTTTGAAGTTCACTTCGGGGAGTCAACCGAGCCGGCAGAGGTCGGCACCCTCCACAACGAGAGAACCTACAATCCAGGCCTTCTGGAACCATTGACCCGCTATTACTGGAAAATCATCGCCTACCAGGGTGGAAGCGAGGAAAGGATCGAGAGTCCATTGTGGAGTTTCACCACTGAAGGCCCCGGCCGCCCGAACTTTCCAACCCCTCCTGATGGAGACATGAACATAAGTGTCGATACGGACCTGTCCTGGGAGTGTGAAAATCCCAACGGCAACACGGTCGAGTATGACGTCTATTTCGGTTTGAACTCCTATGACCTCGTTGCGCAGGGAGTGCAGGACAATCACTACGATCCCGGGACATTGGAGCAAGGGGCGATTTACCGCTGGAAGATTGTCGCGCGCTATGCAGGCGCCGGCAGCTCAAAGACACTGAGCGGGAAACATGAAGCACCTGAGTTCAAGGCGAACACAAATGTTGTTCCCAGGGGCAAAGCACGTGACTCCGAAATACCGCTGAAAGTTTCCCTGAAAAAGAAAAGTGTGGAAGCACAGAAAGGTACGGAATCCGTCCTGACAGACATCGAAGGTCCGGATTGGGAGTTCACTACCGAGACTGTGGATAACCAGCCGCCCTACGAACCGAGCAATCCTTCACCCTATGACGGCGAAACAGGCATCAATCCGGATGATGGATATCTCATGTGGGATGGCGGTGATCCGGAAGGCGACTGGACGCTGTACTACACGTATATGGGCACTGACCAGTACAACCTCCAACCCTATTCATGGGACCGGGCGGACACCCATGTTGAGTTCTATAATCTCGAACCGAACACTCAATATTTCTGGAAGGCTGAAGCGAGGGATTCCCACGATCATTCAACAATGGGGCCGATATGGAGTTTCTGGACGCGGGTAACACACCGCAACTTCCCGCAGACACCTTACAACCCAAGTCCAAGTGAGGCACAATCCGACGTTCCCTACGATCAGGTGACATTAACCTGGTCATGTGACGATCCAGACCCAGATGGCGACAAGGTGTATTACGATCTCTATGTTTCCCCCACGGGAAGTTCGACGGGCTACCAGCTTAAGGCGTCCGACCTTTCCGATCCGACCTACACCCTCTATTCGCTGGACCCCAACACTACCTACCTGTGGAAAGTGAACGCCGACGATGACTTTGACCACATCGCCTATGGGCCGGAGTGGATGTTTTCAACATCCATCGAGCAGAACGAAATCGTCTTCAACGATGCAAATCTTGAGGCGGCAGTTCGAGAGTATTTCGGGATTTCGGAGGGTCCGATTTATGACAACGATGTGGAATGGGCAACCGAGTTTTCCGCGACCGGCAGGAACATCATGGATCTGACGGGGTTGGAGTACTTCACCAATCTCTCCTCGCTTACGTTGAGCAACAACAACATATCGTCGCTGATTCCGATTTCCCAGTTAACAAATCTTGGATTCCTCTATGTGGATCAGAACAACATCTCAGATGTAGGGGCGCTGCATGACCTGACGAACATCACTGACCTGAACATCTCGGACAACGACATCAGTTACATCGGCTACCTGGAAAACCTGACCTCCCTGAGAAATTTCTATTTCAGCAACAATCCAGTGCAGATGATCAATATCCTCGAGGACTTTCCCGATCTCGTGCAGGCTTCGATGGCCGGTACAAACGTCACCGATCTACGCCCGCTCTACTGGAATGACAATTTCGCGAACGGGGCAGCGCTGGATATTACAGGTTGTCCGCTCGATACCTGGTCAAAGGCTCAATACCTGCCCCTGCTTGAGCGCAGGGGGGTGTGGGTAACTACAGATATTGATCCGACAGCGATCTATTTCGTTGACGAAAACTTCGATCGTGTCGTTCACGATCTGGTCGGCGTACCCTACGAAACGCAGCTCTACGATTCAGATGTCTCCGGCATCACTGAGTGGGATCTCTCTTACAAGTTTATCCTTGATCTTGCGGGTCTGCAGCATTTAAGCGACGCGTCCTGGCTCGATCTATCGAACAATACTTCGATTGATGATCTGTGGCCACTGTCGTGGTTAACATCTCTTTCCACTCTAAGAATTGACAGCGCAAGTCTTACCGACCTAAGCGTCTTCAGTTATTTCGAGGAGGAGGGGCCGTACCTCGACACGCTGGTGTTGAGCAACAACTATCTGGTCGATGTGTCAATCCTCAACACCCAGATGGGCTTAGAATACCTGGATATCAGCGGCAACCAGGTGCAAGATATTTCTTCTCTCTATTTTGCGGCCCTGGAAGTACTGAAGGTTGCGAACAACCCGATCACCGACCTTTCGGTGCTTTCCTACAACCCAATGTTGCGGGAGGTGGATGTATCCGGAATCTCCACGAGTGACATTCAGATAATGACGAGCAACCCATATCTGGAAATTGTGCTGGCAAACAACATTGGGGTGCCCGACCTTTCGATGTTTGCCTCGCACCAGTACCTGACTCACCTGGAGGTTCGTTACGGTGCGATCGAGGACCTGACTCCGCTGGTGGACAACCTCAACTTCGGGTCAGGAGCCTATCTTGATCTGACCGGAAATCCGTTAAGCGCGGATGCTATCAACACCCAGATTCCGGCTTTGGAGGCGAGAGGGGTGATAGTGGATTATTAATCGGATTCCATGCTGGAATAGGAACCGCGACAGCCGAAGATGACTGTCGCGGTTTCAGTATCGTGACATCGTGAATAGACGTATCTGTGGAAAAAGGAAAACTCAGAGAATCTCTACAAGTGAATCCAGCCAGAAGTCCGGCTTCGATCTGTCGAGCTCTTTCGGATCGCCGAACCCGAACCGAACCGCAGCGGCTTTGCATCCCGCCGCGTGCGCCGCGATGATATCCGCATCGGTGTCGCCGATCACAAGGGTCTTCTCCGGCGCCGCCTGCAACTGTTGAAGAGCGTAGTGGATCAACCACGGGTCCGGCTTGACCGGTTTTCCCAGATTGGTGCCACATACGGCGTCCACGTAATCACTGAGACCGAGTCCCTGACAAACGAAGTCGGCGGCTTCTTGGTACTTGGTCGTGGCGATGGCGAGGGAAGCGCCCGAGTTCCGGAGGGCGGTAAGCGTCTCATGAGCGCCGGGATAGATTTTAATTCCGTCGGGGAATCGGGCATCGTGCCCTTCGCGGTACGCCTGGAGCATCCGTGCAAACGTGACAGCGTCGGCGGTGCGCTGCTGGTGATGCAGCAGATAAGCGTCAAAGATTTCCGTCAACGGCCGACCGATCCACTGCAGAGTGTCGTTCGTTTTGATGCCGTCAATCCCCGCGACTTTCAACGCCTTCATCAGGCCCGCGCTGATCGGACCGGAGGAGTCTGTCAATGTCCCATCCAGATCGAAGATGTAATGGTGAAACGAATTCGTGGAAATCCCCATGACAATCCCCTGTCGCCGTCGAAAAAGGAAAATAACCGGATGGATGAAGGGGTTCAACGAAATCACGAAATCGCCGAATATTGAGCTCCGCCTCTCACCAGTCAGTGCTTATTTCATCCTCGTGTGCCTCGAGCGGTTCGAGGTGTGTAATGACGTCGACGATAACCGGTTCCTGTTGCTTCAGTTGCAACGCCACAGTATCGCCAATGCGATGGGCTTCGACGAGCGGGAGGTTGTCGTCAAGCAAAAGGTGAAGATCCACCGCCAGTCGTGATCCCAGGTATCTTGTCCGGATATGATGAACGCCATGGACTCCGTCTATGGCCAGGACGATCGCTCCGATTCGTTCGATCGTTCCTTCCGGCGCGCCGGCATCCGCCAACTCACTGACAACGGGGAGCAGGATTTTTCCGGCGGCGTGCAGAATGAACAGGGAGACAACGATGCCCCCCACGGCGTCGAGAAAGGCGAATTTGGGTAACCAGGCCGCAACAGCAACCGCCGCGGCTGCGGGGATCGAGCTCAGTGCATCGCTGCGGTGATGCCAGGCGTTGGCTTCCATGGCCGGGCTTTTCACGCGATGGGCAGTGAGCACCGTCCAGCGGAACAACCCCTCCTTGATGACGATCGATGCCAGTGCGGCGACCAGGGCGATCATTCCCGGTGCTTCTTTATCGCCGGTTCGAAGCGTAGAGATCGAAGACCAGCCGATCCCGACCGCGACTCCCGCCAGGGTCAGACCGATCGCAAAGCTGATGATTGTCTCGATCCGGCGATGTCCATGCGGGTGGGAGATGTCCGGAGGCCGGGACCAGTATCTCGATCCGATCAGGATCGCAATATCTGTTGCAAGGTCGGAAAGGCTGTGGAAACCATCCGCCAACACGGCATGGCTGTGACCAAACGTTCCCGCTGCAATCTTAAACGCCGAAAGCACAACATTCGCCACTGCGCCCCAGAACGTCACCTTGAAAATGGTGCGCTCCCGTTCCCGGCCCTGTGGTGTCATGGTGCGAGACACGTGTGAATCTGTGTGCATTGACGGCAACTCCTCCGTGGTCGTCCTGACGGATCCGGCGAATGAAAAACGTGCCATTTAGCGCTATTTAATACTAAACTAACGACGTCTCCAAGGGTGTAGTGCCTCGTCTACCCTGAACGCTTTCCCGGTGCAGGCATCGGAGAAGGAGCGGAGGAGGAAGCATTGTCATGTGGAGACGGCTATCTTTCTCAGTCCGTGAGCCGAAACACTTCAGGGAGTTTGTCATGCGAAGCCTATCCACCCGGTTTCTCTTGTTGACAGGTCTGATGATTATCGCCGGACCCATTCTTGCTGAAGAGGAACCTCCTTATGCACGGTGGCCCGACATTCAGGGAAACCGTGTCGTGTTCACCAGCGACGATGACCTTTGGATTGCCAGCCTTGACGGCGGCTCAGCGACCCGATTGACCTCTCACGTGGGGCAGGAGCGCAACGCGGTTTTCAGCGCCGACGGAAAATGGATCGCCTTCACCGGACAGATGTATGGAAACTACGATGTCTTTGTCATTCCTGCATCAGGAGGTGAACCTCGCCGTCTGACCTACTGGAACTTAAACGATGAGGTCGCCGGGTGGACGAGCGACGGGAAAGTGCTGTTCCAGTCGGATCGGCAACCACCCTTCCGCGCGGTGGAACTGTACGCCGTGGATCCGAATGGCGGATTTCCTGAAAAACTGCCCTACCTGCGTGCGAGCCACATCGCCTGGGAGCCGGGCGGCAAACGTGTCGCGCTGGTTCGCAACAACCTCGCCTGGGTCGAATGGAACCGGTATCATGGCGGTCAGGCGGATAAAATCTGGATTGGTGATCCCACGGTTCCTGAATTCACAAAGGTCAGTCACGGCGAGGGCAACGAATCCTGGCCGATGTGGCATGGCAACGGCCGCATTTATTACGTCGCGGATTACGAAGGCCGGGAGAATCTCTGGTCGATGATGCCGGACGGTTCCGATCTGCGCCAGGAAACCAACATGGAACGCTTCGACGTGCGTTATCCGCGCATGCGTGGCAACCTGATTGTGTTCCAGAATGGTGCGGACCTGGCGATTTTCAACGTCACAACCCGTGAGCTGCGCAAACTGGAGTTGAACGTTCCCAGCGACCTGGTGCAGGCGTCAAGACGGTTTCTCGATCCCAACGAGTGGGTGGACGGCTGGTCGCTGAGCGCGAAAGGAGAACGGCTGGTTGTCTCCTCCCGGGGGGAGGTGTACACACTCCCCGTCAAAGGCAAGGGGCTGATCCGGCGCTGGACTCGCAGCAGCGGCAGCCGCGAACAATCGGTCCATTTTGTCGGCAAAGGCGGAACGTTGCTGGCGATCACCGATGCCGGAAACGAAATGGCCGTGATCAAGCTTGACAAACCGCTCGGCGAGATGGTGCCGGTGGAGAAGGATAACGACTCATCCTGGAAAGACCTGGTGGTTCCCTCGCCGGACGGCAACTACGCCGCACTCGCCACCGGTGACCAGCGGTTGTGGTTGATTGATCTTGAGAAGGGCACACGGAAACAGATTGACCGGGGAGGCTGGGAGTTTACCGAGATCGCCTGGTCGCCGGACAGCCGCTGGATTGCTTACACACATGTCGAGGGCGAAGACGAGATCACTATCCTCTACATCTATGACACGCAGACGGGGAAGAACGTCCGTGTCAGCGATCCCCATTTCAATACAAGCAGTCCCGCCTGGGACTTTGACGGCCGTTTCCTCTATTGTGTCAGCGAGCGGAACTTCGACTACAACCAGGACTACAGCAGAGGCTTGTTCACGTTCAAGGGCACAAACGTTCTCGCCCTGTACCGTTTGAGAAACAACGTACCGAGTCCGAGTCTGCCGCATGGAGATGTTGCTGATGACGGCCTTGCTGAGGCTCCCTGGCTGACCAAAGCCGGCAACGGGAAAAAGAAGGAGAAGAAGAAAGACGACGACACGCCGGAACCGGTCGTCATCGAATTTGAGGGATTGTCCCAGCGTATGGAAGCCCTCTCGGAAAAGGCAGGGAACTACGGCGGTCTCACCGGGGTGGAGGATAAGCTCTATTTCGAAGAGTACGACGACGTTGACACCGTGCTGAAGCTCTACGATCTCGCGAAAGGGGAATCGGAGAGTGTGATGTCGGGCATTTCAGAATATGAGGTCAGCCAGGATCGTTCGACGATTGTCGTTCGAGCGGAAAAATCCTGGTACTGGGGCAAAACAGGATCAGCCTCCCTCGATAAAGAGAGCGACAATACCGTATCCACCGAGGGATGGGAGCTGGAAGTCCAGCCTCAGCTCGAATGGCAACAGATTCTGCACGAGGCGTGGCGTCAGGAGCGGGAGTTTTTCTACGACAAATTCCACAACGGCGTTGACTGGAATGAAGTGCTAACGCGGTACGGTTCCCTGCTGAAACGTGTGCGGACACGCGATGACCTGAACGATCTGATCCGCGAGATCCAGGCGGAACAGTCCACGGGCCACTCCTTCATCGGACGCGGCGATCTTCCCAAGGTTGATGAGGTTGACACCGGTCTGCTCGGAGTCGAATTTGAGCCGGATGCCGCAAACGACGTCTACAGGATCGTGAAGGTGTATTCACCCGAACCGGGGAGCCCGAACGGCGCAAGTCCACTGCTTGTGGCGGATCCCACCGCCGGTCCCGGCACCTACCTGTTGGCGGTCGATGGCCGTCCCGCGAAAGCGTCTCAGAATATCTATCGTTTGTTTGAGGGCAAGGCGGGAGTGCCGGTGGCGTTGCTGCTCAACGACAAGCCGACACGGAAAGATGCGCGGGAAGTGATTGTCACCCCCATCTCCTCGGAGTACCAGCTGCGGCTCGACTCCTGGATCGCGGAGAAGCGTGACTACGTGATGAGCAAGAGTGACGGCAAGGTAGGCTTTGTTTACCTGCCTGACATGTCCGGTCGCGGTATGTGGCGGTGGGGACGGGATTACTACCCGCAACGCCAATTGCCCGGACTGATCGTCGATGATCGCTACAATTCCGGCGGAAACGTCAGCGAATATTTCCTCAAGGAAATGGCCGCCCCGATTCACACCCTGCAATCCTCCCGCTACGGCGGATGGGAGACCAAGCCCCACGGCTCCTTCTTCGGCCACGCCGCCCTGCTGATCAACGGAACCACCTTCTCGGACGGCGAAACCTTCGCCAATGCGATCAAGACCACCGGGTTTGCCCCGTTGATCGGAACGCGCACGTCCGGAGGCGGAGTCTGGTGGTGGGCGAGACGGCCACTGCTCGACCGCGGTCTCGTGGTGGTTCCAGAGTTCGCGTCCTGGTCGCCGACCACTGGAAAGTGGGTTGTCGAGGGCACGGGTATTTCGCCGGATGTTGAGCTCGTCAACGATCCTGCCAGCGAATTGCGGGGTGAAGACAGGCAGCTTGACAAAGCGATCGAAACGGTCTTGAAGAAGATTGAGGAGGAACCCCACATCTTTGCTCCACGCCCGGAGCGGGGTCCTGACGCGAAGTAACGTGTATCCATATTTCGTGTTATGGCGACCCTCTGCCATGGGTCGCTTTTTTGTTCACAAAGAGAATAATTGACTCTCGACATGCACCGATTCTCCACATCGGTGGAAGGACTGGAAGGTTTTCGTTACTTTTCTGTCTGAGCAACTTCTTTCGTCCGGTTTGCGTGGATTTGAAACGCAAACGCAATTTTACGGATTCTGATGCCAATCCGGTAAGTTGTTCAGGCGGTCGACATATGAAAGACAGTTCAGTGCATCATCCACCTGGAGGGGAACGTATGGCACATTCGCGGAGCCGCTTTGCTACTCTTGTCCGAAGCCCGGTGGAATCCTCGGCGGCCATTACGGATAAGAGGCGGATCGAGAATGAAGCGACAATCCATGTAAACGACGAAACCGTTCATTCATTCATCGAATTTTCGGGATTGAAACAATCCGATCTGATTCGCCTGCAACGGACCCGCAAAGAGTTGCTGGCGGGAGTGGAAACGGTGACAAAACAGATTTGCGCCGTAATAATGGAGTCGGCCGATGGCCGTCGCATGGATCCGAAAAACAAAACCAGGCTGCATCGCACCGTCAGAAACCTTCTGGAATCCGTCCTCGAATCCGAGCTGAACGATGAATGGGTGTCAGCGTCGAAGGCTGCGGGTTCCTCTCTCAGGGACATGGGAATCGACGGCTGCGGGTTGTACGCACTCGCCGCACGCGCCCTGACAGTTTTTTCCCCTTTCATTGCCGGCATCCATCGCCGTGCGGAGCGGGAAGCCGTGCGCAACGCACTGGCGGTGCGTCTGGCACTTGAAATGTCGGTCGTTGCGTTGGGCGCACGTCCTCAGGGCGTCAGCGAGCTTCAGACGATAAAACAGCGCGATGCCGATCTCGCGTTTTTGAATGGGCTGATTCGTGAGGCTGCGAGCATTGGTGATCTGACCTCCCGAAGCGACCTCACCCGGTTTCCAGAATTCCTTCGTGACACCGTGGCCGCAATCAACGAGCTGCTCGATTCCATCCTGCTGCCGCTGCGTGAAGCGATCGAAGTGCTCGAAAAAGTACATGACCGTGATTTGACGCCGCGGTTGATCAAGGAATATGCGGGGGACTACAAACTGATCCCGAGAGCGTTGAACCCTGCCCTCGACCAGTTGATGGAAGCCTTGCGCACCGTGGCGGATGCCGCACAACGCGTCGAAGAAGGGGCGGCGAAGGTTTCGGAGACCAGCCAATCCATCGCTGCGGGAGCAACCGAACAGGCGAGCACCCTCGAACAGATTCGCGCCGCCGTGGAGGAACTGACGGAACGAACCCGAAGCAACGCGAAGAAAGCCAATGAAACGAGCCGGTTAGCGCAGGAAGCGGAAGATCACGCTGAAAAGGGGAACAAGCAGGTTCAGGCGATGGTTCGAGCAATGGAAGGGGTGTCCCGCTCAGCGGATGAAATATCGCAGATTATCCTGGTGATCGAGGATATCGCTTTCCAGACCAAGAACCTCGCGCTGAACGCCGGGATCGAGGCGTCACGGGCGGGTGTGCAGGGGACACGGTTTGCCGTCGTCGCTCGTGAAGTGCGTGATCTCGCGGAACGTTCTGCGCACGCCGCCTCAGAAACCGCCCAATTGATCGAAAAAACCCTCTCACGCGTGCACGAAGGAGTCGCGGTCGTTGGACAAACCGAAAGTTCACTGGAATCGATCACCCAGGCAGTGCGTGAAGCGACCGCACAGGTTCTCGGGATTGCGGAGGTGACCGGTGACCAGGCACGGGGAATTGAACAGGTGAACATCGCACTCGAGCAAGTCGAGATCGTCACGCAAAACACGGCACAGAGCAGCGAAGCAGGTGCGGCGGTTGCCGGGGAACTGTCGAGGGAAGCCGTGCGGTTGCGCGAGGAGGTAAACCAATTCAAGATCGAGGTGGTTGTGCGCGTAAAGAGAACGTCCATGGATGATGACGCTTTCGGAAGGCTTTCCTCTCACTACCACACCAGCGGTGTGGACCGCCACGAGAGCGAAGAGAACGAGGGTGGTTTCGAGGCATTCTGAAAGTCTATGGATTGGTCACTTTACTCGTTCACACTCCTGTACGCCACGGAAAAAGTAATCACCCTGAACCCGCCGGTTGCGGGTTCAGGGTGATTTAATGGCAACAGGTGCGTTTGTACCGGACGGTTATTGACGCGGAGCCGTATCCAGGTAATTGTCCAATGGGTCGTCAGCGGACGTGTTCAACTGCTGAATCTTCGCGATCATCGGTTCACGGAAATTCCACCCCGTGTAATAGGGGTTGGGTTCGATCTGTGCCAGGTCGATTGTGTAATCCGCTGAGTGGAAGTAGTAATAGTCCGTAATCAGCATATCATAGGTTGAGTCCGTAGCGATCGGTGTGCCGTCGAGGAACTGGTAGCCTCCGACGGCCGTCATCCCGCCATAGCGTAGCAGGGTTCCCTGTTCATCGAGGAAAGCCGTCAACTCCGATCCGGTGATCGGCATCCGGATGATTTCGTTGTCGAAGGGGAGGATCCCGACGATTGTTGCGAGCGTGATGTTACCCGCGGGAATGCCGGCGCGAAAACCGCCGAGATTCGAAATGGCGAGATCTCCATCAAGGTTCATTTCCAGCCAGGAGTCCAGCGCCAGGTTTGTGAGTCCATAGGAACTTCGGGAGATTTCCGCGGAGGCGTAACCGATCACCGTTCCAAGTACTTCATCGAGTCGAACCTGCCAGGAGGATACAATCCCGGCGACAGTGGCATCGGAGCCTGTTTCGCTATTCTCGATGAGTTCCGGGGTGGTTGTGGTGACTGTTCCGTCCTCATCGAAGATCAACCGCGCTCTGCCATAGAGGTTGAAGGCGTAGTTGGCCATCACCAAGTTGGTGCCGCTGTTTTCCTCGGCGATGAATTCGTTGGTGTGCCCGCCGCCGACCATGGATACTCCGAGTTCGGCGGCAACCGGGGCAAGCGCACGCAGTTCATAGCCGGAAATGTGGGCGATGACCACCACCGCCTCGGCTCCCTCCTCGAACGCCCGGGGCACATACTCACGAAGCGCCGACTCATAATTACCCACTGTCAATCCCGCAACGTTCACCGGGAAATTCAATTCGACGGTGTAGCGGTTCGCCAGTCCGACAACCGCGATCATGCGCAACCCCTCTTCAAGCATGACATAGGGCTGGAGGTAATCGGGAAATTCGCCGGACGAGGTTTCCGTGACATTCGCGGCGAGGATCGGGAAGTTCATCTGATCCGCTCGGAGGGCGAGGGTGTCGGGACCGAAATCAAATTCGTGGTTTCCGAGCGCTGCGGCGTCGTAACCCATGGCGTTCATCACCTCCACCATCGGCTCGCCGGAAAACCAGGTACTGATCGCGGGTCCGGTCCACATGTCACCTCCGGAGAGGATCAGGAAGCCATCGGAGGTCGTCATTCCCTCCTGGCTGGTCCAGAGGTTCATCATCTCCGCCGCGCCACCAGTACTACCCTCGCGTACCATCCAGCCGTGTTCATCGTTTGTGTAGAGGACTGTGATTGTGTCGAGAGGCACGAGAGGGTTGTCATGGAACTCCCCATTGTCTTCCGCCTTCTCGCAACCAATGAGGAAAAGCATCGGGAACACGGAGAGCAGGAGGACGAGCGCACTTCTGCAGCGAAAAGACTTCATCACGGTCTCCTTCGTGAATATTTGGTTGACGCGAAGAGAATCGGGAGTGGAAATCAGCTTTCATCGACAGTCAGCAGCACACGGACCACGTTGCGTCCGGTATCCACGTAGCAGGCGTGCAGGTGCAAACCCTCACCCGAATGTTCAATGTCTCCTTTTTCTCTGTAACACCGGTCGATCACGTCCCACTCGAGTGATGTCGGTTGGGGCGGAGCGGCAAAGTCCTCCGAGACAAGCCTCCGTTTGACGTTGCCGTCATCGACAATCGTCAGCACACCACGAATGTAGGCAAGCCGCCGTCTCGCGATCGCCTCGAAACTGGCGTGTGGGAAAACTTCTTTCAACTCGCGAAGGCTGCGCCACGCATCAGGTGCAAAATCGCCGTGGGGAAGGAGAAGTTCAGAGGCGAGTTGATTCGCCTCGGCTTCCTCATCAGGTGCGACTCCATCGTTGTGTCCGAGCAGGATGTGCGCCGCTTCATGAGCCAACGCAAAATTCTTTCGTTCCTGCGGAAGAGAAGCGTCCAGAACGACAACGGGTCCATCCGGGCTGTCGTATTTGTACGCAGTGACTCCTCCGGCGAGAGCGGTTTCCTCTCGCAGGAGCACTCTGTGCTCGGCGGCGAATTCCTTTGCCCATCCGACAGCATCAGTCATCGTTGTCACCATTGCCCGTGTCGTCTTCGAAGTCGCCGTTAACGCCAAAGGCGACAATCTCGTATTTCTTCATCAACCGGTAGAGTGTCGCCCGCCCCAGTCCAAGTTTTTTCGCTGTCAGGGAGATGTTGCCATTGCAGGCGTTGTACGCCTGGCGAATGGCCCATGCCTTGATCTCGTTGAACGTGGGGACATCCTCGGGGGTACGGAAAGGGGACAACATCTCCGAGTCGGACGTTGCGGCAGAAAGCGGCAGCAGCGATTCGACCTCAGGGGGTATCTGGGATTCATCCGTGACAACCTGTTCGCGATTTTCCTCTGGAGCTAAAGACCTGATTGATTCGGGGAGGTCGGCGACACAGACGAAATCCTCCTCGGCGAGGACCACCGCCCGGCCGATGACATTCTCGAGTTGGCGGACATTTCCCGGCCAATCAAAGCGATTGAAGGCATTCAGCGCCGCACGTGTGATTCCATTTACGTTCTTCCGTCCGAGGTGATGCCGTTGCTTGTCGAGAAAATGGATAGAGAGCAGCTCGATGTCCTCCCGCCGCTCCCGAAGGGGAGGAATGACGACGGGGAACGCGTTAATCCGGTAATAAAGGTCTTCCCGAAACCGTCCCTCTTTCAATTCCTTCTCAAGATCACGCTGGGTGGCGCAGATCAGCCGAACGTCGATGGGAATTGGACGAACACCGCCAACCCGGTCGATTTCGCCTTCCTGAATCGCCCGAAGCAGCTTCGCCTGAACGCCGGTTTCCAGCTCTCCGATTTCATCGAGGAAAAGGGAGCCGCCGTGAGCGAGTTCGAATTTTCCGATCTTCTGTTCCGTAGCTCCGGTGAACGATCCTTTTTCATGGCCGAACAGTTCGCTCTCGACAAGTTCACGGGGGATTGCAGCGCAATTGACCACGACGAACGGTTCGCTGCCACGGATGCCGTTAAAGTGAACCGCGCGGGCGATCAGTTCCTTCCCCGTCCCGGATTCACCGAGAATCAGCACGGCGATGTCATTGTCGAGCGTCTTTTCGATGAGGCGAAAGATGTTCAGCATTGATTCGCTGCGGCCGATCAACCGGTCGAACAGATGAGCCTTTCGCACTTCCTGGCGGAGGCGTGAAAGCTGTGCGGAAACACGCCGATGCGCCGCGGCATGCTTCGCCACCGAGGTGAGGGTTTCAGTATCCACGGGTTTGACGAGATAGTCATAAGCTCCCAGGCGAAGCGCTTCGACCGCGACAGAGACCTTTTCCTGACCGCTGACGACGATCACTGGCAGCAACGGATCGATGTTCTGGATACGTTTCAGCGTCTCGCTGCCGCCGATTCCCGGCATCATCAGGTCAAGCAGGACTGCGGAACGTTCGTGGTTGGTTTCAAGCGCCTCGATGGCTGCTTCACCGCTGTAAACGATATCCGAGGCAAGTCCGGCACGTGCGAGAATGCGTGCAAACTGAGATGCGAGATCCCTGTCATCGTCTACGATCAAAACGGGTTGAAGCGATTGTGATAAATGGGTTGTCATTGCCATTTGCTCTCCCGGGGCAGGGTAAGCGTGACTAAGGATGATACAATTTTCACGAATCACCATGCAGGGAGAATCCTTATCCCGATGAATTCATCCTCTCCGGCTCCCTTATCGCTGCCCATATCCGATCCCCCCTGACCGGTGTCTTTTCAGGACCGTATATTGGTCCGTTTTGATTGAAGGTGGGACTGATTATGCGACGTTCTCCCCTGGCCATCATACTGCTGACGGTCTTCATCGCCCTGATCGGATTCGGCATTGTCATTCCGCTGATTCCGGTGTACGCTGAACGGTACGGCGCGTCCGGGATGCAGGTTGGAATGCTGATCATGGTGTACAGCCTGATGCAGTTCATCTTCGCTCCCCTCGCAGGCCGGCTTTCGGACAAGATCGGGAGGCGGCCTGTACTTATCGGCGCACTGATTATCACCTCCAGCTCCTATGTCCTGTTTGCCCTCTCCCACAACCTGCATATGCTGTTCATCAGCCGCATCCTGGCGGGGTTGGGGGGAGCGGATATTACCGTAGCGCAGGCCTATATCGCAGATGTCACACCACCCGAGAAACGGGCTCGCGGGATGGGGCTTTTCGGGGCGGCGTTCGGTGTGGGTTTCGTCGTCGGTCCGGCTCTCACGGGTGTCACGGCGCCCCTGGCGGAATGGCTTCCGGCCGCGATCGCGGCAGTGCTGGCGGGAACGACAGCGATAGTCGCCATGGTGCTGCTGCCGGAGCCGAGCACTCGTGCGCAACGAGCTTCAACAGCGTTAAAAGAGCCATACCGTGCCTCGAAGCCCGTGATCACCATCAGCGCCGTTTATTTCCTCGTCACTTTTTCGGTTACCCAGTTTCAGGCAATGATTGTCCTGTTCACCCTGAAACTGTTTGGTTGGGGTGCATCAAAGAACGGCTTGTTCATCGCGGGATTTGCCACATTGGGCGCGATCATTCAGGGTGGTTTCATGGGCAGGCTCGCTGCTCGTTTCGGCGAGCGCAACCTTACCCGCACAGGACTGATTCTTGTGGGTTTGGGATTGACTCTCGCGGGGAATGCAGGTCAGCTCGTTCCACCCGGTGGGGTTGTCCATTTTGGACCCACCCTCGCTGATCTCCTCACGGATACGGGAAGGCTTTGGGTTCTCTTTGGCGGAGCGCTGGTGTATGCCATAGGCTTTGCGGTAACGATCCCTTCGCTTTCGACCCAGATCAGCCAGCGGTCACCGCAAGGCCGCCAGGGCCAGGCGCTTGGCATCTATCAATCATCCGGATCTTTCGGCCGTATCGTCGGACCGGTCGCTGGAGGCTTTCTTTTTGACCATATCGGCATCGCCGCACCGATGCTCGCGGGGGGTGCTGTTGCGATTCTGACCGGAATCGCCAGCATCGTTCTCTTTGCCGGAGCGGAATGGGCAGGCCCACCACCCAAACTTGCCGGTATCAAATCGAGTCTTAGCGAAACGGTTCCGCCATCGTCGTGAAACAACCGACCTTACGTCCGATCATTACCGCAACATTCCTTTCGCTCATCGGATTCGGGATGATGGTCCCGCTGTTGCCGCTTTTCGCCCGCCAGTTTGGAGCGGGTGGATTTGTCGTGGGGCTGCTGATGGGGGCGAACCAGGTCGTTGACTTTTTCTTCGCGCCCATTGCAGGCCATCTTTCGGACCGGGTCGGACGTCGCTCCCTGCTGCTCTTCGCCTACGGAATCACTGCAGCCGCTTATCTCGGGGTTGGTTTCGCGGGAAGCGAGGTCGTTCTGGGAGTGATCTGGATGGTGGCCGGATTCGGATCCTCTCAAATCCTGCTCACCCAGGCGTACATCGCGGATGTAACCAGTGACGAGGATCGCACACGGGGGATGGGACTCTGGGGTGCGGGATTTGCAGTAGGATTCGTCGTTGGGCCGCCGCTCGGGGCGATGCTCTTCGATCGAAACCCATTGATCGCCGCGTCCGTTGCCGCAGGTTTCAGCCTGCTCGCGTTGCTGCAAACAGCCCTGTTTGTTTGTGAACCCCAGCGTCATCACGCTGAAATCACTCCAAAGGTTTCCTTCCTCAAAGAATTTCGTGGCGTTGTACTTGCGGTCATTGCCCTTTGTTTCGTCAGCGTTTTCGTCTGGAGCAAAGTGACCACGATGCTCGCACTCTACACTCAGGATGAATTCAGCTGGGGAGTACGCGAATACGGGATGTACCTTGGGTTCGTCGGGCTCGCCTCGGCGTTGATGCAGGGCTGGATGATCGGTCCGCTCGCCCGCCGGTATGGACGAAGGCGCCTGGTCGTGGCCGGATTCGCGCTGATGGGAGGGGGACTGCTGCTCCTGGTCAGCCTTCCTTCCGGATGGAGTCAGGCGTTCTCGGCGGTTCCGATGGCGTTCGGATTCGGCATTCTGACGCCAACCCTGCCTGCGGTGCTGTCGAGCGAGGTTCACCCCAGCCGAAAAGGACGCGCGTTAGGGGTCTTTCAATCAGCAAGTACGCTTGCCCGGGTGATAGCGCCGATTCTGGCCGGTTTGCTCTATGATCGAATCGGCCATCCCGCGCCATTCATCGCCGCGGCCATTGTGTCATTACTCGCTTCGCTGATGGTGCTGGTTCTTCCTTGGAAGAAGTAGGAGGAGTCTCTTGTTGTGTGTGGCAATACTCTTTCTGTGACAAATTGTGTGCGGATTGGATTGCCAGATTCTCATTTTTTAGTACTGATTCTCGTTGATTGCCCGGGACAGATTGTTTTGTGAGAGAAATATGAAGCAACAACCGGTAAATTCAATACCCACGGATCAGCAGGATGAATTCCATTTGCATCCGTTATCACTGAAGTATCAGGGGAAATTAAGCCCGTTAGAGAACGGTTTCCGCATTCAGGAACGTGTGATTAACGTATTCCAGACTCGGATTATCGTTTTGATAGCCATTCTCCTCTTTTCATCTTTCGGTTTTTATGATGTTACTTACGACATTTCCGCCCTGGAAAATCGTTTGCTGTTCATTCGATTCATTGTCACTGTGCCCGTCATGGTGGCTTTTCTCTTTCTTATCGGGACGAATCTTTACCGACGTTACCAGCATCTTTTCCAGATTCTGATTATGGCATTCATGTCTGCGAGTCTCACCTGGACTTCTTTGACCGTTCGCAACTATGTGGATCATACCAACTTCGCTGCCGTGATCATTTTCTATATGGGTGCTATCCTGATTTTTCGCCCACGGTTGATTCCAGGAACGGCAATCGGTGTAGTGATGTTCGCAATCTTTATTGCAGGCGACCTGCTTTTCGGTCTTTATGAACCGATCATCCGTCTGAAAGTCTACATGTTCATGCTTTCGGGCTTCCTGATTGGTACAGGTGCCTGCTATATGCTCGAGTATGTGGAACGTGAGCGTTACTACCTGATGGGCAAACTGGCCGAGGAACAGCGGCATGAGATAGATATCCAAAGACTCGAAACGATCCGCACGATCGCCCGCACCGTTGCCCACGAATTCAACAATCCTCTCGGAGCAATTCTCGGGGCGTACGATTTCGCCGTACGTCCGAAGCTGGATCGAATGAACGAGAAAGCGAGAAATGTTGTCTCGCGAATTCCTGCAAACGTTCGCCGGATGGAAGCCCTCGTCAAGCGTCTCCTCTCGATCACTCGCGTGAGCCACAGGGAGTACGCGGCGGGTCTGCCGATGCTGGATCTCGACGCTTCCGAGGAGAGCATGTCCTCACAGGTGGAATCCCGCGAAGAGGCTTCTCGTTCCCGTTGATCGTACTATATTCCCGTCACATCAGCATTTCCTTGTCTCCCGGAAATCCCGGGAGTGAGCGGAAACCAAACGGGAGAGACGTGTGGCGGGCGACTGGATGTCCCTGGCGCTGGAACGATTCCAGAGTGCAACAAGGACCGTACGCCTGACGCTGCCGCCGGGACGGCACGAGCGTTTCTGGGAGCGACTGGTCGAACTGGCCGTGATGAAACGGCGGGGACTGACCATCACCCTGCTCCTCCCAATCAGCCCGGCACATCCCGATTCTCTCAGACACGCCCTGAAAGCCCTGAAGGAAATAGAACTTTCCGGTCATGAAGTCGGCTGGGCCGCGAATGATCCGTTGCCCTTTTCGTTGCTCGTCGTGGATGACCTGTGGGCGTTGATTGTCGCGGGAGATCCCGATGCGGCGGATGGTTCCGGGTATGCGCGCCTGACCGAGATGGCCGAAGAGGTGCGGCCGGTGCGTGACGCCTTCGACAGGAGAGTTGCCCGTGGAATCGGTGGACTCGACCCGGTAGCCTGGCTGGAGTGGTTGGAACAGGCGCCCTATCGTAAAACGACACGTGCGGCGTTGGCGGCGCTTCACAGGGGAAACAAACGGCTCGGCTCCGCTGTTCGGCGTGAGCTGAAGAAAATGCCGCGCAGGGGTTTCTGGCTGGTGAAACCGCACGACAGCGCCTACGGCATGTCGGAGCCTCCGGGGGCGATGCACTGGGGCGAGTGGATCCTGCAGGAACGGGTGGCGATGGGATTCCCGGCGCTTGCGGACCTGTTCGCTGGGTCGGCCTTCCCGACGAGGCAGGTTTTCCAGAAACGGCTCCGGGCGGAATATCAGGGGTATCGTGACATGGCGCGCGCCTATGCCACGGCTCGCCATTTCATTCTGGAAATGCTCCCCGGAGACCGTGTCGCGGCTGTGGATGGCTGGACATCGTCTCAGGCACAGCCGGTCCGCTTTCATGGCTGGGGACGGATCGGGGGGATGGTGGAGATCCGCAGCAGCAGCAGGAAGGGCTGGCGTGTTGGACGCAAGACCGAATGGCAACGGTACGAAGTGGAGATACCGGTGGTGGCGGTCCGTGAATCAACCGGTCTTCAATCCTGCACCTTCCCGATCCACCGGCTTGACGGCCACGCCTTCCGTTCCCTCGCCGACCTCGCCGAAGAGGTCCTGCGCTCGGTGGGGCAGAGCCAACTGAACCTCGAGTTGACCTTGATGGATCGCTTGAGCCGGCAGCAGGAACTACTCTGATTGAGGAAGGATACGTGCGGTGGAGCCACAGCCATTCCAGAACCTTGAAAATCTCCCCGCCGGGGACCAGGCGCCGGAGATCGTTCATGTGATTGTTGAGATCCCCAAGGGTGGGCGGAACAAGTACGAGTATGACCCGAAGATGGGACTGTTCCGGCTCGACCGTGTCCTCTACTCGGCGGTTCACTACCCCGCCGCCTACGGATTCATTCCCGGAACACACGCTCCCGACGGCGACGCGATGGACATTCTCGTCGTCACCAGCGAACCGACGTTCACCGGATGCCTGATGACAGCGCGCCCGATCGGGATGATGACGATGCACGACGAAAAGGGGATGGACGAAAAGGTTCTCGCGGTCTCCAACGTCGATCCCTACTCGCGGGGCATTCATGAACTGTCCGATGTCCGCCCGCACCTGACACGGGAAATCGAACACTTCTTCGCCGTGTACAAAGACCTCGAGGACAAGCAGGTGGACATCCGTGGCTGGACCGACCGTGCGGGCACCCTCGACCGCATTCGCGAGTACATGGATGCGCACAAGGCACTCCATCCATAGAGACCTGTGATTTTGCATCATCGAATTCTGGAACCCAAGATGCCTACCTTGGTGTGATTCAACGAATGCATGAAAGACATCCAATTATGAGCTTTACCTGGATCGTCGCCAACCGGTACCTGCGCTCGAAACGGCGCACCGGGTTCATCAGCCTGATCACCTGGCTCTCCACCGGAGGGGTGGCCCTCGGTGTGGGAGCACTCGTCATCGTCCTCTCGATCATGAACGGCTTCGAGGAGGAGGTGAGGTCACGGATCATCGGGGCGGACGCTCCGCTGAGGGTCTCGACGTTTTCCGGCCACTCCTCCCTCGACTGGCCACAGGTCGCGGAGACCATTTCCGGACTCGACAAGGTGGAGGCCGTCACCCCCTACATCCTCGACAAGGGAATGATCCGCGCCGGGAAAAACACCGAGGGGTGTGTCATACGTGGCGTCGATCCCGAAACGGTCGGCGAGGTCAACCGTTTGCCGGAGATGATCATCGCAGGGAGTATGGAAGGGCTTGAACCCGCTCATTCCAGCGACATGGGCGGGATTATCCTCGGCCGGTACCTCGCGGATATCCTCTACATCGACCTCGGCGATACCCTGTTCCTCATTTCTCCGTCCGGCATGAGCAGCGTCTTCAGCCAGCCTAAAATCGGGCAGTTCGTTGTCACCGGCGTATTTGAATCCGGGTTGGCGGAATTCGATCAGGTCTTTGTTATCATCGGGCTGCACCAGGCCCAGAAAATGTTCGGACTCGGGTCGCAGATAAGCGGTTTGGACGTCAAGACCAAGACGCTTGAGGATGCCACGGTTGTCAAACAGGAGATCAACGACACCATCGGCTATCCCTGGTATCCGCGAACGTGGTACGAAATGCGTAAGACCTTGTTTTCATGGATGCAGCTCGAGAAATGGGCGATGTTCATCGTGCTCAGCCTGATCATCCTCGTGGCGGCGTTCAATATCGTCAGCACGCTGGTGATGATCACCATGGAGAAACGGAAAGAGGTGGGAATCCTGATGGCGATGGGCGCGACCCGGAAGAACATTCAGCACATTTTTCTCTGGCAGGGACTATTTGTCGGACTGGTGGGGACTGTCGCCGGGCTGATGATCGGTTTTTCGATCCTCTGGGCGCAACAAACCTGGAAAATTATCAGCCTGCCGAGCGACATCTACATGATTGCCGCGCTCCCGGTCAAGATGCATGTGCTTGATTTCACGGCGGTTGGTGTTGTTGGAGTGATCCTTTGCCTGCTTGCGGCTGTATACCCGGCACGCCGTGCCGCCGCTCTCGACCCGGTGGAGGCGATACGGTACGAATGATTCGGAAAGGTTGACTTTCTGATAAAGTGTGAAAGGCGACACTGCTATGTTTCAGAGTGAAGTTTACTAAGTGGTGTAGCCCGGCATCACCGCATGCCGGGGAGTACGAATTATCCCGGAACACGGTGGTTCCGGGCTACAAATCGCAAAAGAAGACGGCAGAGCATGAACGGAACGGACTACGAAACACCCGCCCTCCTCGCGGAGGGGGTGGTCAAGAACTACCAACTCGGGAAGCACACCATCGAGGTGCTGCGGGGGATCGACTTCTCCGTGCAGCCGGGAGAATTTGTCGCCGTAGTGGGTCCGTCGGGTGCGGGAAAATCCACCCTGCTTCACATCCTCGGTACGTTGGAACGCCCGACGAGCGGCACCGTGATGATCACCGGGCGCGATACGTCGAAACTTACGGACGATGACCTCGCGCTGTTCCGCCGCGAATCCGTGGGTTTTGTCTTTCAGTTCCATCACCTTCTCCCGGCGTTCAGTGCACTGGAAAACGTAATGATGCCTGCGCTGGTCCGCGGGCTCACGAAGGCGGAAGCGGAGGGTCCAGCGAAGGCGCTGTTGGAATCACTGGGTGTCGGACAACGTCTCGACAACAAGCCAGCAGAGCTCTCCGGAGGCGAACAGCAACGAGTCGCCGTGGCCCGGGCGATGGTCAACTCGCCACGGGTGCTGCTCGCCGACGAACCCACCGGCAACCTGGATCGCGGAACAGGGCAAAAGCTCGAAGGAGATCTCGTTCGGTTCACACGCGAGCAGGGTGCGTCGGTGGTGGTTGTCACCCACAACGAGGAGTGGGCGGCGAAGGCCGACAGGGTGATCCGGCTGGTGGACGGCACGATCGAGGCGTCGTGATTCCTCTTTTTTCTCACCGCATGCCTTTTCTCAGTTGACCCGTCAACCTCTCGTGCGGTTTCCAGGGATCACGGCAAAATGAATCCATAAATGGGATTGTGCCCGTTTCCTCCCGCGGGCGGTTGAACTCCTCTTTGGGGTTCAAGGTGGCAAAGTGGGGGCGTGGTGACACGGTAACAGGCGCTATATTTAGACAAAAGTCGTTCCTTTGCATGATTCAAGCGACGCAGACAACCATCGACGGAACCAAAGATGACGAACAAGTTTTCCTACCGAGTCCAGCAGGCGATTCAGCACGCACGCGAAGAGGCGTTGCGCCTGGGGCATGATGCGATCAGCACCGAGCATCTTCTGCTGGGCTTGATTCAGCTGGGGCGAGGGAACCGCCGTTGAAATATTGCAGAACCTCGGCGTGGATCTGGATGAGATTCGTGAGACGATTGAATCGGCGATCCAGTCTCCCTCGACGCTGCTTAAAATGGGCAACATCCCCTTCACCAAACGTGCCGAAAAGGTGTTGAAGGTCTCCTACATCGAGGGGAAGAACTACAGTGCGGAGAACATCGGCACCGAACACCTCCTGCTCGCGTTGATCAAAGACGAGGAAGGGGTCGCCTCCCAGGTCCTCGAATCTCACGGTGTTACCTACGATACGGTGAAAGCGGAACTCGGCCATATGAATTCAGAAGAAACCCCGGAAGCGCCCGACATCACTCCACAGAAATCCGTGCCAAGCAAGAGCAAGACTCCGGTGCTCGACCATTTTGGTCGTGACCTGACACGGCTGGCCCGTGAATCCAAACTCGACCCGATCATCGGGCGCGACAGGGAAATCGAACGAGTTGCGCAGATCCTCAGTCGCCGCAAGAAAAACAACCCTGTGCTCATCGGCGAGCCGGGAGTCGGCAAAACGGCTATCGTCGAGGGACTGGCGCTGCGGATCATCCAGCAGAAAGTCTCTCCGGCGCTGTTCAACAAGCGGGTCATCGCCCTCGACCTCGGGGCGATGGTCGCGGGAACGAAATACCGTGGCCAGTTTGAGGAGCGTGTCAAGGCGGTGCTTGCGGAGATTGAAAAGAATCCCGAGGTAATAATCTTCATCGACGAGCTTCATACCATCGTCGGCGCCGGATCGGCATCAGGGAGTCTCGACGCCTCGAACATGTTCAAACCCGCTTTGGCGCGCGGCGAGCTTCAGACCATCGGTGCGACCACGCTCAACGATTATCGTGAGTCCATCGAAAAGGACGGAGCGTTGGAACGGCGTTTCCAGAAGTTGATGGTCGATCCGCCCAATGTCGATGAGACGATCCAGATACTTCAGGGATTGAAGGAGCGATACGAGGAGCATCACGGCGTCCATTACAGCGACGAGGCATTGCGTCACGCTGTGATTCTCGCGGACCGCTACATCTCGGACCGCTTCCTCCCGGACAAGGCGATCGATGTGCTCGATGAAACGGGCAGCCGTTTGCGCCTGATGAACCTCGTCGTGCCTGACCACATCGTCGAACTCGAGGGGAAACTCGAGGAACTCCAGAAGGAGAAGGACGAGCTGGTCAAGAAACAGGAATACGAGAAAGCCGCCGAGGTCCGCGACCGCCGCCACAAGCTCGAAATGGAATTGAAAAAGGCTCGCGAAGAGTGGGAGAACAGCGAACAGGTGTCGGCCATCGAGGTGACCCCCGACGACATTGCTGAAGTGGTCAGCATGATGACCGGGATTCCGACAAGCCGTGTCGCGTCGAGCGAATCCCAGCGCCTGCTCGAGATGCGTGACAAACTGAAGAAGAAGGTCATCGGTCAGGACGATGCAATCGACGAACTCGTCAAGGCGATCCGCCGCAGCCGTACAGGGCTCAAATCGCCCAATCGCCCAATCGGCAGTTTTGTTTTCCTTGGCCCGACGGGAGTCGGCAAGACGGAGTTGGCGCATGTCCTGGCGGAATACCTCTTCGCGGACCGTAACGCCATCATCCGGGTGGACATGTCGGAGTACATGGAGAAGTTCAACGTCAGCCGTTTGATCGGGGCACCCCCGGGGTATGTAGGATATGACGAGGGCGGGCAGCTCTCCGAAAAGGTGCGGCGCAAGCCCTACAGCGTCGTATTGCTCGACGAGGTGGAGAAGGCGCACCCGGATGTGTTCAATACCCTCCTGCAGGTGCTTGACAACGGCGAGATGACCGATGGCAGCGGACGCCGTATCGACTTCCGCAACACCGTGATCATCATGACCTCGAACCTGGGCGGCCGAGAGGCGAAGAAAGGTTCCATCGGGTTCATGGAGGATGACGGCCGCGATAATACTTCGTACAAAGAGATGAAGCAGAAGATGCTCAAATCCGCCGAGGACCTGTTCCGTCCTGAATTTCTGAACCGGATCGACGAGGTGATTGTTTTCCGCAAGCTGCAGCGAGAACACATCCTCGAGATCGAGGACATCTACCTCGCGGATATTAACCGTCGTCTCGCCGACCGCCAGATCGAACTGGAGCTGACCGAAGCGGCAAAGAATTTCCTCTGCAACAAGGGCTTCAGTGCCGACACCGGTGCACGAACCCTCCGTCGCGCGGTGGAACGCCACCTCGAGGATCCTCTCGCCGAGGAGATGCTGAAAGGGAGTGTCACCGACGGCAGCCTGGTGACGGTGGATGTCGACAAGAAGGAAGAAAAACTGATCTTCAAGCCGCAGCAGCGCGAATCCAAAACGAAAGTGGAAAAAGCCTGATCCGGCGAGCGGATTCAAAGACTGAACGCCTGGCATTTGCCGGGCGTTTTTTTTGTCAGCCCAAGTAGCCCGGAACCACCGTGTCCCGGGAGAAGGATGAAAACAAATACCCGGCATACGGTGATGCCGGGCTACATATCTGATCTTCAAGCCGCAGCAGCGCGAATCCAAAACGAAAGTGGAAAAAGCCTGAAGAACTCATAGATCTGACAGCAAACGCCCGGCTGGTGCCGGGCGTTTTTGTATTGTGGTTTCCGGGTGGCTCGAGCTCGACTTTTCGGGTCAGGATTTCACATGCTTTGAAAAATGACATGAAAGCAAGTTGAGATAAGCCGCCGGAACAAGCTCCCTCAGATCATCACCAGCAGCCGCTCCACGGCATCCGCCTGCTGGTCCACGGAAAGCCGTGCCGTGTTCAGGGTAATGTCGTAGTGTTCGGGGTCATTGGGATTGACGCCTGTGTATTTGCGGACGTAGCTCTCCCGGTCACGGTCGAGTCGAAGAAGGGTGTCCATGGTCACATTTTCAGCGCGATTCGGCCACTCTCTTTCGAGTGCTGACAACCGCCATTCAGGCGGTGCGATCAGGCGAATGTGCAGTCCTCCGGGCAGATCCCTCGTGAGCTGGGCGCTTCCCCGTCCGATCAGGATCGCCCGGCCGTGCAGGGCGAGTCCCCGCACCGCTTTCGCCAGTCCCTTGAAGACGCTCCATTCGCTTGGCCTTCCGCTGATCAGGCTGACCACCCAGTCTTCAAGCTCCCCGCGCCTCTTTTCGTTCAACGAATCCACAAGATCTGTTTCAATGGCCTGGTTGGCAGTGATCCACTCCAGCAACTTTTTATCGTAGATCACATAGTCGTCGCTGCCGAGTCGCTGGTTCAGCCTGCGTGCAATCTCTTCGGCAAACGTCCAGGCGGGACAACCATACTGGCGTGAAATCGTGATAAACGGCATCGCTGCATCGGCGGTGCGGGGGCGGTCGATGAACTGGTGGCGTCTCCAGCGTTCAGCCTGAACGTGTATCCGCGCATCGATAGACGGGAGTAAGTCAAAGCGGTCCATGGTCAGCCTCTGCAATTGAATAGCGGATTTTCACGAATACGTTAGTGGGGGATTGCCCCGCCGTCGCAGAGTATACGGCAGGAGGGGATACCATCCGTAGCGTACATATTCCGATCCCCCTCGCGAAAGGGGGAGAGGCCACAGAGTGCACGTTTTCTTGGCGGGCTCCTGCTCCTATCTTACCGCGTCCGGGTTGGAGCGTCAGAAGGGAGAGGCGAAGCTGAATCTCCCGCTGTGCCGTTTCCGGAGTTTGCACCGGAGCATCGTTGAAAATACGCGTGTTGAGAATGTGATGGTTGACACAACAAGCATAGCGTGCCACCAGGCGTAGTTGATCGGAGGGAGTTCCCGATGATTGCATGGTTCAACGGAGAGTACCTGCCCCGTGAGGACATCCACATCTCTCCCAATGATCGTGGATTTCTATTTGGGGACGCACTTTACGACGTTATCCGCGCTTATGATGGACATCTCCTGCGAATCAGGGAGCATATCGCACGCCTTGAGGAGGGAGCACGAGCCGTCAATTTCCCACGCACTGATTTTTCTGAACTTCCTGGAGTTGCGCAGGAACTGATCCACTGGAACAAACTCGAAAAAGGGTCCGCGACGGTTTATATCCAGGTGACGCGTGGTGTTGCTCCGCGGGAACATGCGTTCCCACCACCCGAAACCCCAATGACCCTTTATGTGGCTACGGATCCGGTGGAATCGGACCACGAGGCGCAGGAGAAGGGGATTCACACGATCACGATACCCGATGCGCGCTGGATCCGCAGGGATATCAAATCGACAAACCGGCTGGCGAACGTCCTCGCGAACCAGCAGGCACGTGAAGCCGGAGCCAAAGAGGCGCTATTCGTTCAGGATGAGACACTCCTGGAGGGCACACACAGCAGCTTCTTTGCGGTTGTCGATGGTGTATTGTGCACCCATCCCAGCAGCGAACGCGTGCTTCCGGGAACAACCGCCCGAATCATCCTGGACGACCTCTGTCCTGCGTTGGGCATACCTTGTAAGGAACGCCCCATTCGTCTTGACGAACTGCCGAAGATAAGCGATGCGCTGGTAGCTGGGACGATTACGGAAATCACTCCGGTGGTTCGAATTGACGACCGGATGATCGGAGACGGGTCCCCGGGACCCATCACAAGACGTCTCCAGACGTCATTTCGCGAGTTTATCAGCAACCTTTCTCGGGAGGGAGCGGACCGCTGATGAGCATTTCATCGCTTGAACCTCCCCTGCCCTACCCATAGATTCCACGAGTGTTCAAGGATCATGGAGAAATTGGATGCCCTCATTTTCGCAGCGCATCGGCAAAACACCAATAGAACTTGACCTTCAGGTTGAAGGGGTGGACGATGCTCTCCGTGTCGCGATCTGGAACGCCATTTGGCGGACGCTGATCGATGACCCCTGGGCGAAACCGAAACCGACCCTGCGCGAAGAGGTGCTCGATGACATCTGGGAGCATTTCTACCGCAGGCCCTCTGACGAAACGCCACGTGATCCGCATGAAATTCTTGCGCGGCTTAAAGAGTGGCTTGCTGAATGCGAATGGTACCGTGCTTACGATCTGCTCGAATTCCTCCATTCGGTGCTGCCTCCCACGGAAACCGGCGGGTACGAGCTTGCAGTCAACCGTGGCCTTGAGGCGGAGCGCTCAGCCTATCGCCTGATGCGTGGTTCGATCCTTCCGGTGACTGATGCGGTTGAAGTCCGGGAGGTCACTCAGGCGACCGAAGAAATCGTCGAGCGGGGAATTGGTCCGGCGCGGGATCATATGAACACTGCCATCGCCGAGCTGGGTAAGCGTCGCGGTGCGGATTACGAGAAGGTTGTCCGCGAGGCGACGGCGGCAGTCCAGTCGGTGGCACGCTGGACGGCTCGAAAGGACGTTGCCACGCTTCAGGAAGCGTTCACGGCCCTGGACGAGGAAGGGCGGTTGCCGACAACCTTCAAGCAGGGGTTGGGCGCACTCTTCGACACAGAAGGCGCCCAGGGTTCCGGTCATCCTTTCCAGCAGGCAGGGAGCGAGGTCGGCCTGAAAGAGGCGCGATTCACCGTGGTCACAGCGTCCGCTGTGATCAACTACCTTCTCTCGATCGCGAAGGTCGAGCTTATCGAAGAGGATCAAGCGGATTCATCTCAAAAACAGATTCCTACCGCCGAATCCGATCCAAAAGCGCTGCCGCCAGGACGCAGCGATTCACCCAAGCCACGCAAATCCAAGTAATACAATACCTTTAGGGCGAGTCACCCGACACCACAGATGTTGCATGAGGTCACCTCCCCTATGTACGGTTCGTCATCCGTCTGGGACGACGGAACCAGCCGCTGTGTGGAGGAACGATGGTTCGCGAGACCCTGCTGCTGCTTGTGATGCTGAACCCCTTTGCGACGATGCTTTACTTGACGAACCTGATGCAGGAGCGTTCGAGGAGGGAATTCTCCGGCATTTACCTGCGGGCGAGCCTGTTTACACTGATCATCCTTTGGGTTTTCGCGATCACCTGCACGTTCATCCTGGACACTCTCTTTCAGGTCTCACTTCCCGCGGTGAGGATCTTCGGGGGCATCACCATTTTCATGTCCGCCTGCACATACATCATGCACGGTCCCGAGGGAATCAAGCTGTTTAAGGGCGACATCACGACCATCGCCCAGCACATCGTATTGCCGTTCCTCGTCGGACCCGGAGCCCTCTGGGTCTCTCGATCAGCCTTGGAGAGAAGTTTGGTCCCTCGTGGAGCCTGCTGGCGATCGTCATCGCCGTCCTGACGAACGGAATCGCCGTGTTTATTTACCACGAAATGATCAAGCGATCCACGGGCCATATCCGGCTTGCGCGCATTGTCAGCTACTTCCAGATGCTGATGCGCCTGAATGCACTGCTGATCGGCTCGGTGGCGGTGCAGATGGTCCTCTCCGGCATCCGGGAGTTCACGGCACTGGGGTGAGGGCGGGAGTGTTTCGAACGGAGAGCACAACGTGGATGGCGATACCCTGAGAGCACATGGAGGCTTCCAACATGAAAAGTTACCGTGAGGAGTTCTGGTTCAACGTTCCTTCACGACGGGCGTTCATCAACATCACGTCCCAGGTGGAGGAGGCGCTGCGCAAGAGTGGTATCCGCGAAGGGTTTGTACTGGTCAACGCCATGCACATCACCGCCTCGGTCTTCATCAACGACAACGAGAGCGGCCTGCACCACGACTATGAGGTGTGGCTGGAGAAACTGGCGCCGCACGAACCCATCCGGCAGTACCGCCACAACGACACCGGCGAGGACAACGCCGACGCCCATCTGAAACGACAGGTGATGGGCCGCGAGGTGGTGGTTGCGATCACCGACGGCAGTCTGGATTTCGGACCCTGGGAGCAGATCTTCTATGGTGAATTTGACGGCCGTCGCCGCAAGCGTGCCCTCGTCAAGATCATCGGGGAGTAGGCTCGATCAGGTCAGCGGCAGTTCACTGAAGGATGGGACCATGCATGAGTGGGTAAAAGAGTTTTCGGGTGCGGTGACGGTGACTGACCGCGAGGGGATCATCCTCGAGATGAACGACAAGGCGGTGAAAACATTCGAGGCCGATGGTGGTGCGAAACTGATCGGAACCAATGTTCTCGACTGCCACTCGGAGTCCTCGCGGACCCTGCTCGCCTCACTGATGCAGGAGGAGCAGCAGCGCATCTACACCATCGAGAAGAACGGCATCCACAAGCTGATCTACCAGACCCCCTGGTACCGGGATGGCGAGTATGCCGGTTTCGTTGAGCTGTCACTGGAGATCCCGGCGAAGATGACGCACCACATCAGGAGCTGATGACTTTTCGTCGTGACGGATTCTATTCGGAAGGAGGAGTCTTTCGAGTTTGCTTCGGGGCCTGCATCTTCGCCCGGCCACACTTTGGGCATACCCATTTTCGCTTTTTGTGATACGACCGCTTTTGCTCGACCATCTTGATGTGGCAGCGTGGACAGGTCACGTTTCACTCCCTACTCGCGCAGGCAACAGTGTCATGTTTTCTTCCGGCTTCTCCTGCGTCCCGTAAGATTCCCCTTCGCTGATCTCTCTGGCAAGAGCGCCGCTTATTGTTTCGGTTCCATTTGAACGGGAATTCCCCACTCAGCCAGCAGTCTTTGCATCCTCAACGTGTGGGTTCCCTCCCAGTAGAGTTGGCCGCAACGTTCGCAGATGCGGTAGCGGGTTGGATTCGCGCCGTGGCGGCGGAAGACTCGAGGGGGAATACGATCACGGATGGTGTCAATGTCGACGCTGGAAAGACTTCCGTTGCATCTGAGACAGCGGGAAAACGGAGTGGATCGAGTCTGGAGATGGAAGCGCTGAATGATTTCCCGGGTCTGCTCGACGCTGTTCCGGCTTCGCAACAGCCGTCCATGACGGACGTGATTCCGCATCAGCAATCCCCGATCGCATGTGAGCAGGATCCGAGCTTCATCGTGAGCCTGCGCGGCGAGACGGTCGTCTCCCGGATCGTTGGAATCGTAAAGCGTGTCGAATCCGAGCAGGCGAAGGTAGGAGGCGAGCCTGCCGAGGTGAACGTCCAGAAGAAAACGAAGTGGATGCGGATCAGGATCGTCCACTCTCCATTCTCGCGGTACCCTCTCGACATCCGTAACTCCCCAGACGTCGATGATTTCATTCTGCTCGAGCAAAGGATTCCAACCGCAGGGCATTCCTCCAACTGCTAGCAATCCCACCTCGACGTGTGGCACTCCCTGAGATTCCACAGCGTCTTTAATTGAGGACCGCAGCGAAATCGTGGCAACATACTCCCCTTTCCGCCGGGAACGATCAAGCAATTCGATCAGATCGCCGTGAAAACGGAATGTGGCCAGGATGCTATTGTTGATGTTGCGAGCCATGACTTAAGGTGGCGAGACACGGAAGTGTTTGTCCAGATGTTCTGTCGAGGATTCCGTTGCCCGCCATCCGTACCCTCCGTACTTTTCTGAAGTGCCCTCCCCGGCCGAAAGAGGGGAGGGCTCTGTTATGAGTGGAAATCCCGGAAGTATCTGCCACCTCGAGGTCTTCGCAATCGACCTGAACGAAAGCGCAAAGTTCTACGGTGATCTGTTCGGCTGGACCACGGACCCGCATGACGCCGGATATCTCTTCTGGGAAGATACCGAAGGCATGACCGGCGGATTCACCACGGCAGGGTCGCCGGTAACAAACCCGGCGGCTACGTTCTACATTCGTGTGAAAGACATTATGCACGCATTGGCGAATGTGCAGCAGGCGGGAGGCGTGGTCATCCGTGAGAAAACCGAAATCGGCGGTGACAACGGCTACTACGCTCTCTTTCGTGATCCAGCGGGGAACAACGTCGGTCTCTTCTGCAGGAAGTAGAGGGGTTCCCGAAGCGTTGATGGTCCATCACTTATTGGAATGGCCTCTGTGCGGACCAGTCCATTGGATTCAGCCTGACAGACGTTCGACCGTGGCTTCGTACTCCGCGACGAGGCGCTGGACGAGTTGATCAGCGGTCGGAATGTCCCGAATCAACCCGACGCCTTGACCCGCCTCCACCTGACCCTCGGCGAGATCCCCTTCAAAGATGCCGCGCCGCTCGCGTTTGCTCCCGAGTAGTTCACGCAGCTCCTCGGCGGACGCCCCCCGAGCCTCCGCCTCGGCAATGCGGGCCGTCCACTCGTTTCGGATCATCCGCGCCGGTCCGATTTTGGAAAGCAGCAGGGTCGTGGAGGTGTCGCCGGACTCGACCACCGCTTGCTTGTAATGATCATGAGCGGAGGATTCCACCGTGGCGGCAAAGCGGGTTCCCATCTGCACGCCCGCCGCTCCAAGCGCCAGTGCCGCCGCGATTCCCCGTCCGTCCGTAATTCCTCCCGCAGCGATCACCGGGATGTCAACCGCATCGACAACCTGTGGGATCAACGCAAACGTTGTCACCTCGTCGACGCCGTTGTGGCCGCCAGCTTCGAATCCCTCGGCAACGACAGCGTCGCATCCCGCCTCTTCCACCTTCTTTGCGAATATCACCGTGGGGACGACATGGACGACACGGCAATCCTTCTCCTTCAACATGGACGTGTATTTCTTCGGACTCCCCGCCGAAGTGAAAAAGATTGTAACCCCTTCTTCCAGAGACGTTTGCACAAGTTCATCGGCGTCGCCTCGAAGCAGCGGGATGTTCACGCCGAACGGTCTGGCGGTCAACGACCGGGTTTTGCGGATCTGCTCACGAAGCAGGTCAGGCTTCATCGAGCCCGAACCGATCAGGCCGAGCCCTCCGGCGTTGGATACAGCGGCGGCGAGCTTCGCCCCGGCAGCCCAGACCATCCCGGCTTGAACGATGGGAACGTCAGTTTGGAATAACTCGATCAATCGCCGATCTGTGAATGGCATCTGATTTCCATCGTATGGGATGAAGGTCGAAGAACACGTTTTCGCACACGAAGGGTATGCGCCTCTTTCATGTTCCAGTCACAGGAAGATGAACAGGTGAGGAGAGCGGCGCAAGTTGAAGGAAAAATCACGAGTCACCTGGGGGTGTTGATCAGCGTGTTTTGAAAAGAAGGTCCAGCGGGGAGGGGAGTGGGAATATGATCTTGGTACTCGATGGTAATCCATCCGAGAAAGATCTTGAATTTCGCCATCATCGGCCAAACTACGGGCGAGAGGGAATACCACCCCTGATATTCGCCGGTCAACCCTGCGATCCCCGCGTAATGCATGATTCCGGCGAGTTTCACCTGGGGCCGAAGCTGCCCGTTTAATTTCACCGTGCCGTCCCGACCAAGGTTTTGAATGATCGTTTTCTCGAACCCGCCCGAAAGCTCGACCGTGCAGTCGCCGCCTTTCCCTACCATGATAAGTTGCTGTGCGTACCAGAGCTGGCTGGTGGCGTCGTAGACGTTGGGAGGCAGCGGATGCGGTTGGATCATCCAAAGGCCGTTGCCGAAGACGATCCTCGATTCGAATATTCCGTTTTCGTAGTCGGATTCGTAAACCTTCACCGCCTTGTATCCCATCTCGTGATAGTGCATCTCGAGGCGGATGGTGTAGCGAAGCTGCCGGTCAACGTAGGCGTAGAACGTATCCGCAATGGTGACGAAGGGGAGCGCCGGGGCCGAGCGGGCGACGTAACGGGCACGCCAGCAGGGTATTCCCTTGTATTCTCCTTCAAGAAGATCGATGCGAAGGTCACCGATTCCGATGAATCCGTAACGCACTTTGAACTGCAGTTCGGTGTTGATTGGAAGTGATTCTTGCGGGTCTTCCGGAGCGCCGTTCGGTCCGAAGGGGTGAAGGTCGTAGGTTCCGGTTGTATGCCAGTTGGTGCCGGGATCCGCTTTGCGTAAATCGGCGACGATCTCCTTGAGATTGGGGCCCTTGGGGTAAAGTAACAGGTACTCCTTTCCGAAAACGATCACCGAATCGGCGCGGTTTCCGCCCTGATGAATGCGGATCATTTCGATCAGAATCTGCTCATAGGGGAATTTCGCATACCCTTCGTGCAGAATTTGCAGTGCCGAGAGGGTATCGCTCATTTCCAGGCAGGTCTTCGCGACTTCGGTGTAGGCGTAGACATAGGTCCGGTCCCGGCCAAAGGTCTTCCGCATCGCTGTCAACGCTTCGTCATACCGTTTCTGCAACCTCAGGTTGTGACCGAGCGCAACGGACGATTCGTAATACCCCTTGTCCCTGTCAACGGCCTCGCGAAGGTAACCTTCTCCCTCGACGAGAGAGCCCGATTCCGTAAGCGCCTGGCCGAGTGCCCAGGAAACCCGGAATCGTTCATCGCTGACCTGATACGCTCGCCGGAACCAGCCCAATCCCGTTCCTTGTCCGGCGGCGCGGGCGATGACGCCCCGGTTGTACAGGTTGACAGCCGTTTGACCGCCGGGTGAGGAAATCCACCTTTCGAGAGTATCGCGGGCTGCATCGTATTGCCCGTTCAGGAAGAGTGTATCGGCCAAGGTGAGAGTCATCGTGCCATCACCGGTTGATTCCACGCGGGAAAACTGCGCCGAGGCGGGAGACCCGACGAGCAGGACGATCAGCAACAGCAACAACCGGCGCAAGAGGATCATGGAGACGTCCCAAAGATCAATCGAACAAGCCAAAGCGATAACCCTTCCCAGTAGGTGATCACCAGCAGGGCGATCAGAAGAATCCCAAGGAAAGGAAGAGTCGCCCGGTAAAGGGAAAGTATCGGTTTACGAAACCGGAAGCTTGAGATGAAAAGGTTGAGCCCCACCGGGGGAGTGGAGTAGCCGATCTCGAGGTTCGTCAGGAAAATAATTCCAAGGTGGACCGGATTCACGCCGAACTCCCGGGCGATCGGAAGGATCAGAGGCACGACAACGATAATCGCCGAGAAGATGTCCATCAGGGATCCGACGATCAGCAGGAAGATGTTCAATGCGATGAGGAATACCCACTTGCTTGTGATCGCTCCCTGGATGAACTCGAAAATCGCTCGGGGAACCTGGGCGTCGATCAGGTAATTCGTCAACCCGAGGGCACTGCCGAGAATCACCAGGATACCCCCGACGAGCACCATTGACTCACGGGCGATTCGTGGCAGGTCCCTGACCGGATGGATGTCACGGTGGATGAACACCTCGACGAGGACAAGGTAGGCTGATGTGATGCTTGCCGCTTCCGTGGCGGTGAAAAAACCGCCGTAAATCCCGACGAGAATAACAAGCGGAAGGGGCAGTTCCCACCCGGCTTCCTTCAACGCCGCCCAGGCCTCGCGGGCGCGGAAAGAAATGCGGGGAATCTTCTGACGATTGGCGGTGCGTCCCGCGTACAGCGACAGCGCCAGAATCAGCAATACTCCGGGGAGCATCCCGGCGGCGAAAAGTTGATCGACGCTGATCGAGGCAACCATGGCGAACAGGATGATCGGCAGACTCGGGGGAAAGAGCAGGCCGAGACTCCCGGAACTGGTCAACAGGCCCAACGAGAACCGCTGCGGATAGCCCTCCCGAATCAGCACGGGAAAGAGCAGTCCTCCGAGGGCGACAATGGTTACCCCAGAGGCGCCAGTAAACGCCGTGAAAAAACTGCAGACGAGCAGCGCTACGATCGCCAACCCTCCCGGCATCCATCCGAAAAAGGCGTGGCTGACACGGACGAGTCGCCGTGGAGCGCCGGATTCCGCGAGCAGGTAGCCCGCAAGAGTGAACAGGGGAATGGCGAGGAGCGTCGGCTGGCTCGCCATCCTGTACAGCTCGACGATCACCGCGACGGGTTCAATGCCGGCAGAGATGAATGCCGTCATGGCGATCGCCGCGAGAACGGCGAAGAGAGGTGCACCCGCAACCGCCAGCAGAAGCGAGCCGAGGATCAGCAGCGTGGTCATCGCATGCCCTCCTCGTTTTCTCCTTCCTCATCTCCGTGTTCGGGGAGGGTCTCATCACTCTCCGGGTTCACTTTTTCAACGTTCTGGTCATCTTCCAGGAGATCGTTTTCTTCTGAAGCGTCTTCTGCGCCCGGTGACGCTTGATGTTCGACTCCGGCGGGCTCCACCGAGCGGCGGCCGAGCAGAAGGTTGAGTATCACCTGGAATGCGATCAGCGTGAACCCGAGAGGGATGACGACTTCAAAAGGCCATGCGGGCAATCCGGAACTCAATTCGCTGCCAAAGGCTTTTTCAGAGGAGACGAAGACAAGAGCGGCGCGGGCCATCAGCATGCTGATCAGTATCGTGAACAGTCCGACAATCCACCCGAGAACGATGCGGGCCTTTGGACCGGTGAAGCGGCTGATGACGTCAATGGATATTTGCCTGCCCTGGCGGGTGGCAAGCACGGCTCCGAACATCCCGACGGCGAGAACGAGATGACGCAGGACGACATCCGCCCAGGTGATGCCTCCACCAATAATGTTGCGAAGCATAACCTGCGTGAAGGAGAGCAGCACCATCCCGAGCAGCAGGGTGACAACGAGGATGGAGACAGCAGCGTTCAGTCCGTGGTCGATGGCGGCGACACCCCTGCGGAACACTCTATTGTCCTCCCGAGCGATATTCATCCAGAGTTTTTTCGATTTCTTCAAGCAGGGATGCGGGGTACAGTTCGCCGATCAGTTCCTGGCGAACCTCCTCTCCCACTTTGCGGTATTTCGCAAGTTCCTCGGCGGAAGGAGCCGGGATCATCTCCACGCCTGCTTTTTGCAACTTCTCGATCGCGGTCCGATTGTCCCGGCGCGTAAGCAGAGTCAACTCGCGCAGCTTTTGGCGGCTGATCTCGAGCAGCGCTTTCTGTTCGTCAGGAGGGATTTTGTCGAACAGGTTCTTGGTCATCAGAACCGCACCCATCGAATTTGTCAACGGGCTCAGGTTCATGTACTTGGTGCGAGTGAACCACTGCAGGCTGATCGCCGCCATCGGCGCAGTGTAGACGGCATCCACCATTCCTGTCTGCAATGCAGTCAGCACTTCGGTAACCGAAAGAGGAACCGGGGTGACGTTCAACGCCTTGAAAAGTTTCGCCGCGAGTGGGTCACCCTGCCACGTCCAGACTTTGATTCCCCGCACATCGTCAATGGTCCGAATCGGCACATTGCTGAAGAAATAGACGTATCCGACCTCGGTCCAGCCAAGCAGAACATAACCCTTATCACGAAATGCCTTGTCAAAAGTATCAGTGAACCGGTCGAGGATGTAGTCGATCTCAGCTTTATCACGGTACAGGAATGGCAGTTCGAGGATGCGCATTTCCGGCAGGATTTCGCCGAGTCCGTTTCCGGTGAACCCCGCTCCTTGGAGCTGTCCGAAACGCATTTTACGCAGAACGTCCGGTTCATCTCCCTGCACACCGCCGGGGTACATCCTGAATCCGACGTCACCGTTGGTCGCGGCGCGAACTTCATTGTCAAGCTGATCCATCACATTCATCCAGGAGGATCCAAGGGGGGCGACGCTGGCGAACTTGATCTCGTACTTGGGCCGGTCTGCCGCGCTGCTGGTGAGGCTGGGCAGAAGGAGCATCGTAACCGCCATCACGATCATCATCGCACGGTTGGCGTGGCGGGTCATGGATCGGTCCTCGTTTTCAAAAACTTGGTTTAACACGTTGAAACGACTATCGTTTCAGATGGAAACGCTTGCTACGGAACTCTTAATGTACAATAGCGGAAACAGAAAATTGTGATCAAGGTCGCTCGCCAGAGCTCTCGTTGTGACAATCAAGGGATACAGGAAGAATCAGGCGCGAAGCTAACAGCCGGCCTACAGATAATCCTCCAGGTGGTCGAGCAGCCAGGCGGCTTTTTCCTGGGTGACACGGTTGATCAGGATTCTGTCTTCCTGCCAGGTTGACGGATCCGAATTCAGGATTTCTTCGAGGTGCTGGCGGGCGGCCTCGCCATCCAGCGCGGGCAAGTCCACGTATTTGACAATGAAGAACTTTCCGAGCAGCATTGTGCCGCCGGTGAGCTCCTGCTGGCGTTCGAGGTGGGCGCGTGCTTTGTCCGGGTCACCGCCCAGCATCCGGGCGCGGACTCCATAATAAGCCCCGAAAAAGAGGTGAGCCCCGGCGAAATAGTAGCTCTCGTCGTGTTCCTGGACCCAGGCCATCAACGCCTCAACGCGGGGGAGATCGCCCACGGCGGTGATGTCGTCCAGCGAAAGCATCAACGCGCTCGCCCAAGCATTTCCCAGCCAGAAAACTCCGGGAAGAACGGCGGTGGGAAGCGCCTGAACGGCTGCTTCAAAATCATGGATGTTCTCGATGGCGAGCAGATCGACGCCGGTGCGGTGACGGAGCCAGGTTGCGGCATACTGGCGTCCGCGAAGGTACAATTTCTTCGCCCGTGCAGGATCGGAGTCCTCGGCGAACGCGAGGGCGTAGGCGGTGAACCCTTGGGCCGCGACAAGACGGAGGCGCTGGTTGTTGGGGTCGGAGCGCAGCAGCCCTTCGATCAGGGTCAGGTTGCTCTCAAGGCTGGTCTTCGCAATGACAAGGTCATCCTCGGCCATCATCGCCTCGAAACCGCCATCGATGAGCGGTCCCGTCGCGGTCCGGACAGCAATCCGTTGAACGCTGCATCCGCCAAACAGTCCGGACAATCCCGCAGCAACCAGCAGGATCAGAGTGCGTTTACCCATCCTCACCGTAGACCTCGATCCGTCGTTTTTCAAAATCGTGTTTTCCCACCGCCATCGTCATCAGCGCCGGAGTGACTTCTTTTGCCTGACGCACCATCTCCGCCGCGATCCGGCGGATATCCCACTGAGCGTGAAGATCCTCACGGAGGCGGCTGACGTGGTACATCTCGCGTGCGTTCGCCTTGAACAGAACCCGCCGCCGGTGAGCGTTCGTCAGGGCATAGGGAGCAGCAGCCGGATGTTTAGCGGCGATTTTGTGACCCAGGCAGGCGGAGGCTTCCATCACCTCATTAAACAGATCTTCGCCGTTCGCCTCGCGCACGGAGTCGGGTATCGTCCATCCGAGGGACGGATCGTAAGGACCGAGGATCTGGGTTGACATCCGGTGCCGTTTCAACTGCCCGTAGGCCGCCCCGGAGAGCGAGAGCTCGAAGGTGAAGTCCGCAAGCTCGAATTCACGCGGCGGCGGATCCCAGGGACGGCCGTTCCGGAGAGTCGAATGAATCATCTCGGAACGCTGCTCGTCCGTCGAGGCGCGCACGCGCTCCGTGGCGGAATCCCAGTCGAGATTCTGTTGATTCACCAGCATCGCCGCGATCACCATCGTGTCCCCATCGGGCGTGTGCGTCAGCAGACGGACGGCTGGAATCACGGAGACCCCCTGGTGATCCCAGTGGCACATACGGGCAAATTGAGCGCGTTCGAAATCGGTGGCGTCGATGTATTTGATCAGACTCGGCGCGATCCCATGGACAGCGTCTCGAAGCTGCTGTCCGAAGAGGTTGATCTCCTTCAGGGGATGGGCGAGGGCGTCACGGATCATCATCTCCAGTGTGCGGGCATTGAGCGTCATCCCGAACTGCGCCTGAGTCGCCAGGCTGACCACGTAACGGGCGTCCTCGGAGGCGAACGACTTGGCCGCCCTCTCGGGATTTTCCTCTCCCTTCGCTTCGCAGAGGGGAATAAAATATTCTGTCAACATCGGGTGCAGCACGAAATAGGCGTTGTTCTGGTGCTCGATCAGGGCGAGAAATTCCTTTTCGAATCCCGATTCGACGATTTCCGGCGGGACGACGATGTCGCCGTCGAGCTTGATGTAGCGCTGGGATTTTTCGGTGAAGGAGGCCAGCCGGTGACGTTCCACTGCTTCCACGCCGAGTCTGCTGATCCCAACGACGTCCACGTTGAAGGAAGCGTGCTCGGCGACGGAGGAGTGTCCGAGTCCGAAAACGATATTTTCGTTGGAGCGGCGGGCTTTCTCCACCTCATGACGGCTGATTTCGCGCAATTTGCCGACCTCGGCGGGGTTGCGACTGATCCGGGCGTAGGCGGCGGAGATGGTTTCCGGCGTAATCGATTCCCGCGCGGGGGGAGGTGCGCCGTCGTAGGCGGCGGCGATCAGTTCATTCAGGGTGTTGATGTCCACATTGACACCGGCGAGGGTCACGTTCAAGGGCAGGGGGCGGATCATGAGTGAGCTCCGTAGAGGCGGTGCTGAAGCCGTTCAACAGCCTGGCGCAAACTTGGATCGGTGAGCACAATGTCCGATGCACCCGCTTTCATCCACTTGGTCACCTGGGCCTGGCTGGCCCCGCGGGAAAGGACGATCACCTTCGCCTTGGCGGTGCCCGCCCAGTTCAGGGTGGCGTTGAGCATCGAATCTACTTCCACCTCGAAACTGTTGGCGTCCAGCAGCACCCAGCGCGGTTTCCGTTTCTCGAGGGTCGGTAGCAGTCCTTCCCGGCGGGAGAAGGCGATCAGGCGCAGGCTCGGGCTGGCGACCCCGAGGGCGAGACGGTAGCGCATCCGGCTGTCCGTGCTTACCAGCAGGGCCGTCGTCCCCTCACCGAGGGCGTCACCGCTGATCGCCCAGCGGAGACGGTGGTGCGCTTCCTGGTCGCTGGAGTTTCGGTTCAGCAGATCCCAGGCGCCAAAGTCAACCAGGTCACGAGATTTTTCAGCGTCGCCGTCAGCATACGACTGCTCGGGTTCCGAAGAGATCCACAACCGTGGGATAGTGCGGAACTTGGCAACGGACCGCAGAAGCCGTTCCACCCTGACAGCATCCCGGCCCCAGAGATCCGCGTCTCCAAGAATCAGATCGGTGCGTGTTTCGGAGACCGCTTCGGACACGGCGTCAAGATCGGTGGAAGAAACGACCGTCACTTCACCAAGTTCGCGCAGCAGCTCTTTCCACCGTTTGTCGGTGCCGAGCAGAACCGTACGGGGCGTGAATGCCTCGGCGAGAACGTCGTGGTCCCGTGATCGATACCCGATTTCCTGCTGACTCTTTTCCCGGCGCTGGGAGAGACCGGACGCCACTCGCCAGGTCTCCTCGACGATTCCCGCGAGTTTCTGCCTTGCGACCCCGTCGATCTTCTCGATCACCGCTTCATGCCCGTGTCCTCTGGCGCGGAGCAGTTGCAGGCGTACCGGTACCTCCGGCCCGTCCGCTTCGATCTTCAAGGTTGCCTTGGGTACGGCATAGCCGTCCGGGCCGATCTCACCATCGAGGGTTTCGTCGAAAAAGATGCGGCTGATCGAAACACGGCTCGGTTGAACGGACACCCACTCACCGAACCAGATCAATCCCAGTTCGATCGTCCGGGAGCCACTTAGATCCGCAACAAATTCGTGTGCCGTTCGCTCGAGGTCGAGAAGGTTGATCAGCTCCACGGCGGGGCGGCTCTCATGCTCGATTCGTTCGCCCACGGAAGCGGTGAAAGTAACGATCTGCTCGATGCCGTCTTCAAACGCAACGAGTCTCCCGTGCAGGGTGACCGGTTCGTGCCAGAATTCCTCCGAGGGCGTGGGCAGCAGAGAATCGACAATCAGGACGATCCCGCCGTTCCCGTCACGGTGTGCCGCGAGAGGCAGGCTGGTGAACACTTCCTCGCCCGCCCGTGTCAGTGTCAGATGGCCTTTGCGGGCGAGCGGAGAGGTGAGCCAGGCAATCCAGTCTTCATTGCCAACGGACCCTTCTTCGCCACGAGAGAGTAGGCGTTGCAGAGAATTCGAAAGACGGGATTTGGCTGTCACGGGTTCTCGGGTCGGTTGTACAACGTTCGTCCTGCATCCCGGCTGGCAGAACATTATCCAGCATCCTGAAAACGATGATGGTTGTCCTGAAACGGGAATCGCACCCGGAAGGTGCAGATTCCCCACACACCGGGGGTCAGGCGGTCAGATCAATGGTCGAGGAACCGTCGGGAGGAGGAGGTCCCTTGCGGGGCTCTTCGTGTTTCTCCTCTTCCTCTTCGTGCTCCTCTTCTTTCTTTTTATCGCGCTGTTTCCGGTTTGGCAGATCCTGGAAATGCCGCCGATAATGTACCGGTTTCACACCGGGGCTGTCGTCCATAGCCATCTCTGGTCTGATACTGCCTCAAGTTCAGAACTCCAATCGGAGGTCTTCAGGAAAGCTAAAAACAGCGCGAGCTCCCCACAAGCGTCTTTTCGCTTTGGGACTAAAAGGCTTGAACGATTTCCCCGGCTCGTCCGGGCATCCAACCCTGGCGCCCATCTGTCAGCCGAACCTCCCACCAGTCTTCTAACTGCTTGACAATTGTGATGGTAGTACCCGTGTGCAGCGAGAAGACCTCGAGGCTTGTCGGGTCTGGAGCGCTGTGAAGCGATACTTTGTCCACCAGAATCACCGCTTGGGGAGGACCGTGATCGGCAGCGACACGAAGACTGACCAACAGCAGGGCGACAAGGGCGAGGACGGAAAACGTGAGAGTCAGGATCCGGAGACCCCTGCGAAAAACTCCCCGCACGCTCAGCAACGCGGCAAAGGCGAGAGCTGCAGCGAGGGTAATGACCCATGCCAGACGGGCGCCAAGCTCCCGGGAGATCAGGTCACGGAAGGTGTCGACGAGATCCCAGATGGGCAACCGCGGAGGCTGTTCGATCCGGTCCACGGTTCGCGAACGGGCCAGGTCCAGGTTGTAACGGACGTCCCGGTTGTGCGGCATCATCCGTTTCGCGCGTTCATAGTAGAGAATCGCCCGCCCCAGGTCACCGCGCTTGTACCAGGCGTTGCCCATGTTGTAGAGGAGTGGACCTGAGACATATCCGCCGGTGATCACCCGCTGGTAGATGTCAATCGCACGCTCGTACTGCCCCGCCCGATACGCGGAATCCCCCTCGGCGGCGAGATCGTGCACCGGAGAAGCGTCAACCACCATCGGAAGCGTGTGGAGAGCGACCAGCACAAGGACGATCAGCTCCACAATGCGAAGCCCGCCCGAGAAGTGTGAAGGCCGGTTATAGCACGCTTTTTGGCGGTTTGTCCACATCTCATCCACCTCTTTCTCACCGAGGTTATCCCCAGCCGAAACGAATTCTGAAAACTTACACATGATATTTTATCTACTTGTTTATTGGTAAAATAAGCATTTAGTAATTATCGTATTTCCGTAAGTCAGCCTCTTATCCACCGCTTGTTCACAGTCCCGTGAAACACAAGTTGTCCACCGTTTCACCGGGATATCCAGTTCACCGCCCGCCCCCGAGGGGACGGTCCGCCGTCATAATCCACGTTCGGCCACCTTCGATTAATTCACCAAGTGCATGAGGATCCGCACCTTGTGGTGTGAACCGGGCGGTGTTGCAACGTCCCAGAATCTCCTCAAGCTCGCCAATAAGCTCTTCGTTTAATCCCCTTGAGGCGAGTTCCGATCGGCGAAGGGGTTCATCGAGTTGCGCGACGGGCACGCCGATTCGGTCCGCCAGATAACTGATCAGACCTCTTGCGAGAGCGGTGTACCCCGATTCGATCTCGCCGGAGGCGTGCTGGCCCCGGGCCTGTTTGAGCGCATTCATCGCGCTACGGGCGGCACGGCGGCTGCGGCGTTCGCTCTCACGGCCGGCTTCATGTTGGCGCAGACCCCGGATCACAAATCCAGCCAGCGCAACAAGCACCGGAACCAGGTAGGTCAACCAGTAACTGAACCGTTCGGTGATCGGTGGCCCAATCTGTTTCAGTCCCTTGCCGGTGTCGACGATCCACCGGATGTCCGTTCCTACGGTTTCCACTCGCGAGGGGGCGCCGCCGGGAATCTGTTCCTCGCCGGACCCGGTCCAGCCGGTTGCCGGCATCACCTGCAGGGTCAACGGCCTGGTTGACAGTGTGAAATACTTCTTCGCCTTCGGATCGTAATAGTTAAAAGAAATCGCGGGTATCTGCTGCGAACCCACTCGGCGCGGGATCAGCAGGTATTTGAACTTTTTCTCACCACGAAGCGTTCCGCCGCCGGGGTGTTTCGACGTTTCCAATTCAGGCTCATAACGTTCGATATCGGCCGGGACAGAAACCTCCGGGGTGGGAACGAAGCCGACATTGCCACTTCCCGAGATGGTCACTGTCAAAAGCACGGAATCGTTCACACGGACGGTGTCCTGATCAAGTTCAGCCTCGATTTTCCAGTCGCCGACGAGATTGTCGAAATGTTGCGGTTGGCCCTGTTCGGGAAGGGATTTGACGCTGATCGTCACAGGTTTCGACGAAATCTCACGCTCCTGCAAGCCCCCCGAGAAAAACGGATCGTTGAAAAAGTCGTCGAAGATGCTGCGTTTCCGTCCGCCCTCGACCTGAAGCACAATCTCCATCGGTCCAATCGTCAGCTTCCCTGTTTTCGTTGGGAAGAGAATCAGACGGTGCAGCACCGCCGCGTTGTAGGTCTCCCCGCTGATCGTTCTCTGGACAACATCCGGCGGATTGGAAACCTCCCATTCTTCGCTCCAAAAGCCCTCGGTACTCGCCAGACGCCGGACGTCGTAGGTGCGAACGGAAGGCTGGAAGTATAGCGTCCAGGTGACGACGATGGGTTGCTGGAAAACAGCTTCCCGTGGCTGGACATCAACTTGCAGGAAGATGTCATCTTGTTGCCCTGACGGTGAGGGGACGGGTTCCGGGGGAACTGGAGTACCCCGGGTGGTTGCTGCGGGCGGAGCGCTCGTCCCGGGCGGACTGCTCGAACCCGGTGAGGAAACCTGGATGGTGACCGGATTGCCCTTGATCACTTTGCCCCGAACCTTGACCTCCGGGGCGGGGATGACATGGTCTCCCTGCCGCATGGCGCGAAGAGTATAGGTCAGGATCCGTTCGCTGGACATGCGTCCGTTGACGAACTGCATGTTCATGTTGGTGTTGGGACCGGTCAGGATCTGAAATGCGCTGGGAAGGTTGACAGTCGGCGAAGGCAGAGATCCGGTTCCACTCACGCTGATCCGGTAGACAAATGTTTCACCCACCTGCAGCGCCGCTGGGTTGGCGATTGCAGTGACATCCTGGACATCCGCCTTTGCTGTAATAGGGGTCAGCAGAGAAACCCCGCTCACGAGCAGGAGCCAACCGAACAACAGGACGCTATTTCCAATCCCCCGCTGCATGGTCACCACGGTTTCTTTGCTTTGGCTTGACTTTGCGGAATCTGCTTGCGTACAACGTCTTTCAGCAACTCTTTTTCATCCTGTTGCAACTGATCGAGCAGCCGTTTTGCGACCTCCTTGTCCATCTGATCTCGAGGGGGTGGTGGCTGCTGCTGTTGTTCGTTCTGCTTGTTCTGTTGATCCTGCTGATCCTGTTTGTCCTGATTCTGCTGTTGTTGCTGCTGTTGCTTGTCCTGCTTCTGCTGTTGTTGCTGCTGTTGCTTGTCCTGCTTCTGCTGTTGTTGCTGCATCCGGCGAACGATTTCCAGATTGCGTTTCGCGTCCAGGTCTTTGGGATCGCGTTTCAACGCGTCAATCAGGCTCTCGATGGCCTGGTCGTAGTTCTTCGCCTGTGCCTGTGCCGTTCCACGGTTGTAATCTGCACGGGCGAGCAGCTGTTTGCGAGTCTCCTCGGGGAGCATCCGGTAAAGGCTGTCCGCGAGTTGGACCTGTCCCTTGCGAGCGTAAATCCCCGCCAGGTCATAGGTCAGCTCCGGCCGCAGAGAGTCGTGGGTCGCTTTCGCCTGCAGGTATTTTGACAGAGCGGCATCGTACTCGCTCTCAATGACCTTTTTGTTGCCCTCTTTGACAAGAGTATGGGCGGTCTGGGCCGTGGACGGAGAGGGCAGCAGCGTGCACCCGCCGATCAGCAGCAGGACGACCAGCATGGAGTCCACCGGATGCTGAGCACGACGTTTTCCATTGCGTCCCTCGGGCAGAGCGAACTGGAGCGCAAGCAGTACCAGCGCAACCATCAGCAGCGGTTGGAAACGGTCTTCATAGCCGGTGATCCTGCGCGATTCGAGTTCACTGCGGTCCAGCTTGAACAGCTCTCTGTACACCTCTCGGAAGGCACCATCACCCTCCCCGGCCCGGTGGTAGGACCCGTGGCCGGCGTCCGCGATGTCACGCAGGAGTTCCTCGTTGAGACGGCTGGTGACTACCTGGCCGTTTTCGTCGGTCAGCCACCCCGTTCGTTCTCCCTTGTCGTCATAGACCGGGATCGGATCGCCCTTCGCCTGCGCCATGCCGATAGTCCAGATCTGCACGCCCTGTTTGGCGGCATTCTTGGCGGCGGCTACGGCATTCCCTTCATGATCCTCTCCGTCCGAGACGATGACAATCGCCTGGCCACGTTTTTTCTCATTGTTCCTCGGGAAAAGTTGCATCGCGGTCTGGATGGCGGTGGCGATGTCGGTGCCGGGGACGGGGATCAGGTCGGTCGCGAGGATGTCAAGAAACATCCGCGCGGCGGCGTAGTCGAGCGTCATCGGGAGCAGGGGATAGGCCTCACCGGCGAAGGGCACGAGGCCGACACGGTCGCCTTTCATCCCTTCAAGGAATTTCGAAAGTTCGTAGCGTGTCTTGCCGAGACGGCTGGGGCGAATATCCTGACTGTCCATGCTCCTGGAAACGTCCACCGCGAGCACGATGTCGATTCCCTCACGGGTGACCTCTTCATAGCGCGTGCCGATGCGGGGATTGGCGAGGCCGACCGAGAGAAAAATCAGGGCCGCAATAAACAGCCACCGGCGGAGACGGCGCAGTGCGGCGGATCGACCGGGAGCCAGTCGGTCCCAGAGCGCTTCCGTTGCAAACCGCCTGCGCTCGCTGTCGTCACGCCGTCCAAGCAGCAGTTCGGCGAGTGCCAGCAGCGCCGGTACGGCCAGCGCGATCAGCCACAGTGGTTGTCCCCAGAGAATCATGAGTCTTTAATGCCTCGGTTCTTCATCTATCTCATCTCGAACAATGCATGTCGTGTCCCTGGCGAAACGTTGCCCTGACACGATACACTACACCGCCAGCCTCCGCATTCGTGTCAGCACCAGCAGACGTTCGATCACCAGCAGCATAAACGCCAGCGCCGCGAAGGAGTAGAAACGTTCGCGCCAGTGGCGCACGTGTTCCACCTGAACCTTCGTTTTTTCCAGTTCGTCAATCCTGCTATAAATCTCACGCAGACCCTCGGCGGTGGTTGCCCGAAAATAGGCGCCTCCGGTCAATGTGGCGATTTT
>JAZDLX010000079.1:0-2210 GCA_043801585.1 bacterium
CGGTCAGAGTTGGATGAGAACACATATGCGGCAGGGATCAAGGTCTCCGACGAAGAGCTCGCTACTCTCGCCATCGACCGCGACGAATTCCACGGTGAGTGGAACTACCGCTTTCGGCCACGCGTGGGGCTATCTTGACCGGTGGTGTTCAAGTTATTTTTGCTAGGCTCCTAATCCAGGGCCGACGACGGGAGAAGGGAAAAAACGGTAGAGTAGAGGGGGCGGACCGCAAGCGGTCCGTGTCCCCTCCCTCGTCACACCGTGCATGCAGATTTCCCGCACACGGCGTTCCCGTACACTTCACCGCAGGCAGACACGAGTAGTCCAACGATGGACATCACAGGTACACCAGTCCAAGCGTGGACAGATGCTTGTAGAAAGTCACCCCTTTCGGAGGGCGAAAGGGCCGTTGGCTGCGCCGTTTCAAGTGTTGAACGAGCCGGTTACGAACGTGCCGGTTGACGTGTCGCATCGCCATCCTGGGATACCCGTAGCTGAAGTAGTTTGACCACCCCTTCAGGTGGCGATTGATCCCTTCGATCATGTCGGGAATCGGCATGAAACACAGGTGAGCACTTGTCATCGCCCGCAATTTCTCCCGTTCCCTCGCGAGGGCCTTCTTTGACGGAAACACGTTCAAGTAGCTGTGTCCCTGACCTTTCAGGTCACGGAAGTACCGAAATGTGTACCCAAGAAAGTCCACACTCTCCCCGCCTCCTCGCAGATCAGCGATCCGCGTCTTCGTGCGGTTGATCTCGAGACCCATCCTTTCTTCCAGCGTCGCCTCCAACCACGTCACGAGCTGAGATCCTTGATACCTCGCAAGAACGACAAAGTCATCGGCATATCGCACCAATGATGCGTTTGCCCACTTCGCCGGCCCCGTTTCGGCATGAAAGAACTTGTCGAACCAGTGCAGGTAGATGTTCGCCAGCAACGGCGAGATCACACCACCCTGCGGAGTGCCTTTGTGGCTCTTCCGGGGCGGCCCACCTTCACGTTTGTCAACAACCGGCGATTCAAGCCACATCCGAATCAGTTTCAGGACCGATCGGTCCACGATCCGCATACGCAACGCCGCCATCAGCTTGTCATGAGGTATCGAGTCGAAGTATCCCTTCAGGTCTGCATCGTATATCGTCTCCTTGCCCGACCTGATGTGGTCACGGATGGTGGCCAATGCTTGATGGGCCGATCGCCCGGGTCGAAACCCGTACGAACATTCCAGGAAGTCCGCCTCGAAGATCGGCTCCAAGATCAGAAACGCCGCCATCTGCGCCACTCGGTCGCGCACACACGGTATTCCGAGTGGGCGCTCCCGGCCGTCAGGCTTCGGGATATACACACGTTTCACCGCCTGCGGACGATAGGTCTTGGCCTTCAGCTCCTCGTGAAGTTCATCCACGAGTCGCTCCGGACCTCCCTCCGAGTCGACGATTTGGTCGATCGTCACTCCGTCGATGCCAGCTGCACCCTTGTTTCGGCGCACCTGTTCCCATCCTGCCGCAAGCACGTCCTTTCGGTAGATCCGGTCGTACAACGCGTAAAACCGAAATCCTGGCTCTCGCTTGGCCTTTTGGTAGAGCTTCTGCCTCAAAAGAGAGAGTTTCTCCGGACACTTCCGCCGTTCGCCCCATTCAGGAACGATATCCAGCTTCAGCTCCGCATCTTCCGTAGTGGGGTCTTTCCGACTCAAGCGGTTCTCCCTTCATCTCGCTTCGGCATGTGTACGGTAGGGCCCCTTGGCTCCACAGGCATTACCCCGCTTCCCAGCTACTACGAGCCCCGCCGACTCCCTGTTCCGCCATCTCGGCCTTATGTCTTCGGCCTCGACGTTGGGTTCCACCCACGGGCAGGGTCTCCCAGGTTCCTCGATGCGTCTTTCCGCGCGCGCTCTCCCCAACCACCCCGGGATGTCCGATGAGTGCAAATGGTCGTTGCTTCCTCACCGGTTGCAGGCTTCACCATCTTTGGCAGGCTGGCCACATCCAACTTAGCGTCACGAGGCCGAAGCGGGTTCGCTTTACTAGGGCTCACGCGTTCGCGGTCAGAGGCTATTCACCTCTTCGCCTCCACCTTCGGCGGAGACCGACCCGCTTCCCAGGTTCGGTTGCCCTCACCTGAGGGGCCGCCGCTACATGGCGAACGACCAATTACCATGACTGACTCCTTTCAGTCAGTAAGACGCACCAGGCTTTGCCTGGCGCACC
>JAZDLX010000096.1:0-2364 GCA_043801585.1 bacterium
GCCCTGCGGACCTGCTGCGCGAAGTTGCTCAGTTGCCGCCAGTTGCCGGCGATGCCGAAATACCGGAAGTGCCCGTGCAGCTTCACGCCAAGCGCTCCGCATTGCGTTGAGACGGGGTCGTGTCGGTGAAGCCGGCACCACTCCCATATCGAGCGCAGCGCGCGCTGAAAGCTCTTCTTCGATGTCCTACGTTGCACCACAAAGAATCCCCGCAGCGAGCGTCCCCAGAAGTGCGTGAGGCCCAGGAAATCGAAGCTTCCCGGACCTCTTCCTTTTGGAGGGCCCACCGGCGGTGGCTGACGAAATGGGATCAGGCGCGTCTTCTCGGGATGCAGGCGCAGGCCAAACTCCGCCAATCGCCCCGGAAGCCCCGCAAACACTTGCCGTGCCTCAGCCTCGCTCTCAAACACCATCACCGCGTCGTCAGCATAGCGCACCAACGTCGCTCTGCCGCGCAACCGCGGACGCACTTCACCCTCAAACCAGAGGTCGAGGGCATAGTGCAGATAGATGTTCGCCAGCAGCGGAGAGATCACGCCGCCCTGTGGGCTCCCGCGCGTCTCCCGATGGACGTTGCCGTTCTCCATGACACCAGCGTTCAGCCACTTGCCGATCACTCGACGGATCACGCCGTCGCGTATCCGCCTGTCCAGGAGGCTCCTGAGGGTCGCATGATCCAGCGTGTCGAAGAACGTCGCAATATCGAGGTCGACCACCCACCCTCCCCATGTCGCCATCACCCCGTCCCGCAACGCCTGGAGCGCCTGATGCGCCGAGCGTCCGGGTCGGAAGCCGTACGAGCAAGACCGGAAGTCCTGCTCGTAGACAGCGTTGAGCACCGTCGCCACCGCGTGCTGGAGGATCTTGTCCTCCAGGGTGGGGATCCCCAGCGGCCGCTGTTGACCTTTGCCCTTCGGGATGTAGACCCGCCGTACCGGTGGAGCGCGATAGGTGCCCTGCTTGAAGCGACGGTGGAGGGAAGTCAGGTTCTCCTCGAGTTTTGAGGCGTAGTCGGCAGCTGTCACGCCGTCGACGCCCGCGGCACCGGTTTTACGGATGCAGCGGTAGGACCACCGGAGGAAGTCCACGTCGATGTGGTGTGCCAAAGTGGTCCACACCATCCCCGGGTGCGCCCGGGACAGCTCTGCTACCTGATGCAGTTTCGTTGAGATGGTGGCCGGGCACGAGGGTCCCGTCATCTTTCTCTCCATCATTTCCAAAGTCCGGCCGCCCCTTCCCTCCACCGGGTCCCGCGCGGATGCGGTTCCCCGGCTTCACCGGTACTATAGGCCGTTACAATAGTTCTGCGACACAGCAGCGAAAAAAAATGCCGCGCATCTGGCTTGGATTGCGTGACATCTTGGAGAGTTTCCTTCCCGCCAACTGCTTCATCTCTGGCGTCGTGCGTGCCTGATGCCCTTTGAGCTCCTGGTGTTTCAAATGATTCCACACCTTCTCGTCAGGGTTCCAATCGGGAGAATACGACGGCAAGTGAAAAACGTGCAGGCGTTTTTGACTCTCGACAAAGTTCTGCGTCTTTTTCGAAGTGTGAGGAGGCGCCTTGTCCATTACCACGACAACATGTCTGCGCTTGTGATGTTCGAGGATCTGTTCCAGAAAACTTATCACCTCGTTGGACGCAATGCGCTTCTCAAGTAATCGAAACACCAGCCGGCCGGTTTGGGTGATGGCGGACATGGCGGATACCCCGCCTCGCTTCCCAGTGACACGCTGCTTGGGCGTCTGACCTCGTGGTGACCACGTCTTGCCCAAGAGCGCTGTTAGAGAGATGTTGGCTTCGTCTTCGAAGTACAGAACAGCCTTGTATTGCCGGACCGCAGCGCGGATCTCCGGAAGCACGTTCTTGATCCAGTCCTGCCGAGCCTTCTCGTTGATCTCGAAGTAAACCCGCTCGGGTTTCTGATAGGTTAAACCCGCATCCTTCACGCGTCGCCAGACGGTCACCTTGGAAACACGGACTCCGAACTGTGATCGGATAACCTGTACAAGTCGGCCGCACGTCCAGAAGTCCGTTTCGAAACCGAACGCCGACGCCGGTTTCAAAACGATCGACCGAAGCCTTCCGCGGTCCAAGGCTTCGAGTTTCCGCGGACGCCCTGAGACGGGCTTTCTCACCAAACCCTTGGCACCTCGACTCCGCCGATGACGCTCCATCCAGCGATGAACCGTTGCGCGATGTGTCTGATACGCCTTCGCCACTTCGGCAACGGACATGCCAGACCGAACTGCGCTGACGGCTCGGACTCTAATCTCATACGTCGAGTAACACGACACACACGTACATGATCACACGCAGAGCCGCGAGTCAAGCACTATGTCGCAGAACTTATGCAACGAGCCATA
>JAZDLX010000122.1:0-2318 GCA_043801585.1 bacterium
CGGTGAAGGTCATGGCATTACCTCGTTCAGCAAGGTTGCGGTCAGATTTCTCGAAGAAAGAACCGCCTCCTTGGCATAGACCTCAGCTTGCTCAAACTCCAGCAATCGTGCAGCAACGTTATCTTGAACTCCGTTTGCCGGGATAGGAATGGATAGTGCCGAGAAATTGCCCTTGTTGAGAATCGGAACGGCTGTGCAAGAAGCAGCCTGACGGAAGAGCTTCTGTTGACGACAGAGCGAGTAGAACACGACCAAAGGATTGTGCTCCGGTTTGCAAACGACCGAGTTTATTTGCTGATTCGTCAGGCAGCGCTCACTCGCCATCGCTACTTTTCCAATCGTTGAACCAATACAGACAACCATGACCGCATCGCGCGGAATTGGCCGACCTGTGTCAAGGCCATCGCGAGAAATGCGCTTCTCGGTCGCCGTTACATAACGAGAGCCAGAGATGTCGGCTGGCGAGACGAAAAGACACTCTGCAGGCTCGTAATACCGCGCCTCCGATGTCTTTGGCGTCGTGCCGGTGATGATTTGGCCGAGTTCTTCAATTCGGGTTTGGTGCACGGCATCTCCGGTAATAAGTGCTTCAAGCCACGCTTCCCTTGCTGCCGCGATTGAGGCAATGAGAGCAGCCTTTCTTTGTTCCACCTCATCCACCGCCCAGAGGATTTCGGCGATGTGGCGCTGCTGGCCGAGCGGCGGGAGATCGAACTCGAAACCGGCGAGACTGCTCCAGTTGGTGCGCGGCGAGAGCGAACCGGCCGACGTCCCAACTGCATGCTGAAAGAACCGCTCCGACATGCAGAGAAACGGCAGGACTCCCGGCAGCAACCGATCGTTCTTCGGCATGAGCACATAAATGTCGCCGGACACCACCGCATCAAATTCCGCCACAGCCACCTTGCGCTGGTAGGCTCGGCGTTTCCCGAAGAGCACCTGCCCCGGCCGGCAACGCCGCGTGAACGTCGTGCCGTCCGCCACATTTCCCCATGAGTGGATGTGCAATGAACCCGGCTCCAGATGTTCTAGCCCGATGAACCGTTCAATACCGGCTTCCGCGGGATTCCGCTCCGTTTCGTTAAGGTTCTGAACAACGTCGCCAAAGCGGACGCGCTTCCATTCCTTGCGGTCAAAGAGCGGCAGCTTGGCCCAGTCGGGATTGGGGCGGAGACCGTCGAGCAATGGGAACGCACCGATCATGGTTTCCTCCCGGCGAGCCAAGTGCGGCCTTTATCGGTGAGGCGATATTTCTGGAGGCGGCTGGTAGGTTTTTCAGGTCGGATCATTTCCATGAAACCCATAGCAATGGCCGGCAGGAGGTAACGGTCCCTGAAATTGGCTTGTCCTTTCAGCCTGAGAGCGGCTTGCATCTCTGCCCTGGTCATCGGCGCAATCATGATCCCCAGTAGTTTTGCGACCTCACCTGTGACTTCACCCGTGACTTCACCTGCGACCTCACCCGTGACTTCGCCTGCAACTTGGTCCCGACTTGGTCCCGACTTGGTCCCGACTGAGTCCTGACTGGGTCGCGACTGGGTCGGCAATACCCCTTGCGCGGTGACTTGCACGGGCGGCCGCCAGATGGTTTGGACGAATTGGCCCCCGTCCTGCCGAAAATCTGGCGGCGGCAGGCCGGCCTCTTTGCAAAGGGCGATCATGTCGAGGGTACCCGTACCGGCCTTCTCGATGTAGCGGGTGAGGAAGAGCGGATCGGCGATCAGGGGATTCCGGGGAATGGAGGCATGGGGCACGCGAAGCAGCGCCGGGGTCAGCGTGGGTGGCAGATGACCGGGATTCCAGACTTCGAGCCGGTCGGAAAAGAGCATCACCTGGACGGAGGCGTTGGAGGCGTAGTCCCGGTGGGCAACAGCGTTGACGATGGCCTCCCCTACCGCGTCGCGGGGCAGTTCATAGGTCACCGGTGCCTGCGGTCCCTCGGCACGGGTGCCGACGGCACGGTTGATCTTGGACATGACGAAATCCACGGCCTGGTCCACCAGCGCGAAAACATCGCCCCGGTAGATCTGGTAAGAGGGAATGGGTTTACGGACCTCGGCGCCGTGGAAATGAAGGCATTTCACCTCAGATGTGATGAGAAACCGCTGCGGTTCTTTCCCGAAAAGAAGGATTGCGGCATGGCTGGGACGCTCGCCGTCGAGGAGGTTCAGATGTGTCAGCGCCTTTGGCATCGGCGTGTCCGGTCTGAGCGCATAGCCTCGTCTGCGTTGGGCAAGCTCCAGGAAGTCGGCCAGCTTCTCCGGTGAGATGTCATCAAGTGTCGCCCGTGGACAGGCGGCGGCATCGAAAGGACGATC